>JBCNPS010000167.1:0-12613 GCA_039593235.1 Chitinophaga sp.
CGTTCAGCTCCGCGATGGGCAGGGCGTCAATATCCGCCCGCAAGGCCACCACTTTGTCCGACGGTCCCCCGCCTCCCTGCAATAAAGCAACAATACCGGTATCAGCCATCCTTTCATAGGGGATTCCCAGGGAATGCAACCTTTCTTCTATAAAAATTGCCGTCTGGTATTCCCGGTACGAAAGTTCTGGATGCGTGTGCAGGTGGCGACGGTTGGCCGTTGCCTCCTCCAGCAGCCCGCTGGCTAATTGCCGGATTCTTTCTTTAAGCATGTGGCAGAAGTTTTTTATAAACTTCAAGTATACAATTTTTATCCGGTCAAACAGCATCACTGTTTGCTCCAGCTTCTCAGTTTATACCCATAAAACGCATAGAATATCAGGTAGAGATAACAGGGGAACAATACCCAGTAAGCCAATCGTACATTATACGCATCCGCCACCAGCCCGTATACTACCGGCAACATGGCGTTGCCGCATAAACCCATGATCATTACAGATGCTCCCAGCTTGGTAAACCGGCCCAATCCGTCCAGCGCCAGCGGCCATATGCCCGCCCATACCAGTGAATTGGCAAATCCCAGCAATACCACAAACCAGATGGAGATATCCGTAACATGCCCCAGGAACCTTACTTCCCCATGCAGGTATATAATGCCCAGCGTAAATAATGCGCCGAGAACGGTACATACCCTTAAGGCATTGGCCTGGCTGATCACCCGGGGGATCAGCGATATCCCCAGCAGGTAACCGCAAATGGTAACAAATAATGTATAGGAAGGAAATGTTTTTGCTTCCAGCAGGGGAATATGCATAGAGCCGGCATACCCGATAATGGTGTCAATGGCTACCACCTGCGTGCCTACGTGTAAAAATATAGCCAACGCCCCCAGGATCAGGTGGGGAAACTGGAATATGCTGGTTTTGCCGGCATTGGCGGTTGCCACCACCGCATCCTCATGCTCCGTGTCAATTTCCGGCAAAGGAGATAAGCGCACCAAACACCCCAATCCAAACAATACCACCGATACTACCCCATAAGGCGCTATCACCCTTCTTATCAGCGCATCCAGCACCTCGTTGCGCGCATCGCCGGTCATAGTGGCCAGCTCTTTGAACAAATCGCCATCCGTGGCTTTCAGTATCACCGCTGCAAAGATCAGCGGCGCCACAATGCCGGCTCCCTTGTTGCAAATACCCATAATGCTGATACGCGCTGCTGCGCTCTCTTTCGGGCCCAGGATGGTAATGTAGGGGTTTGCCGCCGTTTGCAGCACCGCAAGCCCGAGGCCAATGATAAATAACCCTGCCAGGAATACCTCGTAAGTACGCGTATAGGCAGCGGGTATAAATATCAGCGCCCCCAGCGACATTACCCAAAAACCCATCATCATGCCTTTCTTGAAACCCACCGCCTTCAACAGGTAGGAAGCCGGCACCGACATAAAAAAATAGGAGATATAAAAGGCAAAAGCCACCAGGTACGACTGGAAATTGCTCAGTTCACAGGCAATCTTGAAATACGGGATCAGTATGGCGTTTACCCAGGTCACAAACCCGAATACAAAAAACAATAAACCCACAATGAGTATCGATATTACGGTATCGCGCCGGCTAAGGGATCCTGCTGCTACAGTAGCTGTTTGTTGTTTCATGCTTGGTTATTTAGTTATTCCAGTCGCTTTGCTATCGCCAATGCGCGGGTAGTGGTGTAATACTTTGCCAGCATACCCGGTATTTCCCAGGCAGGCATTTTGCCGGCAATGCAGCCATGCAGATAAAGATAATGTTTTGACTTTTCCGGTTATTTTTTTTCATTGAGAACGTTACCGGTCATTTTTTTCTCAATATATTTGGTGACTCAACCAATAATAACTCCAACAACAAACAACTGCTATGAGAATCATTTTCGTACTCCCGTTCCTGTTAATACCATTTTCCGGTTACAGTCAAACCGCTACTATCAAATCCATACTGCTAAACCAGTTACGTACTACCCACAATAAAGCCGAATGGTTTGTACCGGTGAATACCGCTATAGAGGGGCTTAGCCCCGAACAGGCCAACTGGAAAGACAACAGCGGCAATCACTCTATTGCACAACTGGTGAATCACCTTACTTTCTGGAACCTCGACCAGCTGGAAAAATTCAAAGGAAAAGAAAAGTCGGCTTTCAACGGTAATAACGACGACACCTTTACACCAGCCACAGCGGCGCAATGGGAAGCTTCCGTGAAGCGGATCGACAGCGTGCTTACCGCATGGGAAACCATAATTGAACAAACCGATGAAACAAAGCTGGCAAAAGAATACACGACTATTGCCAATATCAATACCCACAACGCTTATCATATCGGGCAGATCCTTTATATCCGCAAGCTACGGGGCAACTGGAACCCTGAAAAAGGAGTGAAATAAAACCAGTTCCCGCCATAATACCCGCCGGCGCACCTGTTACCGGCTGGAAATATTTCTCCCTGTGGCCCCCCTGCCTGGCGGTACATCCACTCCCCCTTGCCGGCGGGAAACAATTCTCCCGGCAACACTACCTGCGTGATAATACCTCCGCGCCACCGGTCACCACAAAAACATTGCAAAAACTCCCGGATTCCATTATATTTAGTCCCTGTTTCCGGCCGGAAGGCCCGGAATAAGGGTTTTGCAGTTTATAAGATTAAAATAATGGCGATCAATTCCCGTTTTATTACAAAAAATTCCGATCAATGACCGTGACAAGAAGAGCTGCACTCAGGCAGTTGCTGTATGTTTCAGCCGGTATGGCCATATTGCCTGCCTGTTTGCAACACACCAGCAGAACATCCTTAACATTAAAGAATATTGCGGTAGATGGCGACCAGGAAAAGATGCTGGCGGAACTCGTGGAAACGATCATCCCTGCCACTTCCACACCGGGTGCAAAGGAACTGTCCGCCCACCTGTTTACCCTCATTATGATGGATGATTGCTACAAAAAGGAAGACCAGCAAAAATGGCTCAGTGGGATGAAAGCATTTGAACAGGCCGGTAAAAAATTAAACGGGCATAGTTTCCTTGACAGTACGCCGGCACAGCGGGAAGCCCTGCTCAAAACCTTCGAGGCCGCTAAAGACGATAAGGACGACGCCGCTTTTTTCTATCGCGCTACCAAACGCCTCACCATCCAGGCGTATACCAGCTCCAAATATTTCCTTACCAAAGTAAATGTTTATGAACTGGTACCTGCCCGATTCCACGGTTGCGTACCGCTGAAACCCATTACCCGGAAGCTTGCCTAACTACTAATTGTATGAGTAAAGATAATACCAGCCTGCAAAACCGTACGTTCGACGCCATTGTTATTGGCTCAGGCATCAGCGGTGGATGGGCAGCAAAAGAATTTACAGAAAAAGGATTGAAAACACTGGTGCTGGAAAGAGGCCGTGATGTAAAACACCTGAAAGACTATCCCACTACCAGCCAGTTTCCCTGGGAATTTCCCCACCGCGGCCAGGTACCGGAAGCCATCAAAGCCGCCAACCCGGTGATCAGCCGTTGCTACGCCTATAAAGAAGATGCCATGCACTTCTTTGTGAAAGATACCGAACACCCTTATGGCCAGCCCAAACCGTTCGACTGGATCAGGGGATACCAGGTAGGCGGAAAGTCACTGATGTGGGCCCGGCAAACACAACGCTGGAGCGACTTCGACTTTGAAGGCCCTGCCCGCGATGGTTTCGCCACCGACTGGCCTATCCGTTATAAAGATATTGCGCCATGGTACAGCTACGTGGAAAAATTTGTAGGCATCTCCGGAAACAAAGACGGTTTACCGCACCTCCCCGATGGAGAATTTTTGCCCCCACTGGAGCTTACCTGCGTAGAAAATTATTTTAAGGATTTTGTAAAAGATAATTATACAGACCGGCAGGTGATCTACGCCCGTTGCGCCCACCTGACAAAACCGCAGCAGATTCACCTGGACCAGGGCCGCGGGCAATGCCAGAACAGGGTGCTTTGCCAGCGTGGATGCCCTTTTGGCGGCTATTTCAGCAGCAACTCCTCCACTATTCCCTGGGCGGAAAAAACCGGCAACCTTACCCTGCGGCCTTTTTCCGTAGTGCATTCCATCATTTATGATGAACAAAAAGGAAAAGCCACCGGCGTGCGCGTAATAGATACCAACACCAAAGAAATGATGGAGTATTATGCGAAAGTGATTTTTGTAAACGCTGCCGCAGTAAATACAAATGCAGTGCTGCTGAACTCCACCTCCCACCGCTTCCCTAACGGGCTGGGCAACGACAGCGGCGTACTCGGTAAATACTTTGCTTTTCATAACTACCGGGGTCACATCAGCGGTCAGTATGAAGGATTCAAAGATTCCACCACAGATGGCCGCCGCCCTACCAGCGCTTACCTTCCACGGTTCCGTAACGTACACAAACAGGAAACTGATTTCCTCCGCGGCTACGCAGCCGGATTCTCAGCCGGCAGAGGCTCGCATACCAACACCAACGGGTTTGGTAAAAGCCTGAAAGACCAGCTGTTTAACAGTGAAACAGGCTCCTGGTACGTTGGCTCCCATATGATGGGGGAAACTATTCCAAAAGAGATCAGCACCGTTACACTGGACTCGCAAAAGAAGGATGAATGGGGCATTCCGCAAATCAATATCAACGTAGACTACGATGATAACGATGAAAAAATGCTGAAGGATTTCTTTGAGCAGATGACCGAAATGTATACCAAAGCAGGGTTCACCAATATACAAACCAGCGACTCCAAACAGGCGCCCGGACTGGATATCCATGAGATGGGCGGTGTGCGCATGGGTAAAGATCCTAAAACATCTATGCTGAATAAATGGAACCAGATGCACGCATGTAACAACGTGTTTGTAACCGATGGCGCATGTATGACGTCTACCTCCACACAGAACCCGTCGCTCACTTATATGGCGCTAACGGCTAGAGCAGTGGATTACGCGGTACAGCAACTGAAAAAGGGAGAGATATAAACAATTAACATACTTTCCATGAAGGCCTGTTGCGGATTTGCAACAGGCCTTTTTTATGGCGGATCAAATTAAAATGTTATTTTGGCAATCGTATAAACCCTGTATTTTTGTTTTCTTTTTAAAACCTATACATATGAAATTCATCCAGTTACCCGGCCTGCTATTGGCCTGTTTATTAGCCTTGTGCACCTTTCATTCCCAGGCCCAGGTGCGGGGCACTTTTGTAGTGAATGGCGATATTGATAAATACTATCCTGTTGTGTTTACGGACTCCGCATGGACCTACAACGAAGCTTCTGAACTCCAGATAGGACGTTCCAGCGTGCACCAGGATGGTACAAACAGCTGGAAAGGCAGTATTATTGCCACATTCAGGTATCATACCACCAATTGGGGAAATGGCTCCAATTTTATTGAAGCAGATATCCGGCAATATATTAATCCAGCAATGCCATTCAATAAATTTGTAGCCGGTTGGAAAGATGCAACTTCGGTAAATATTTCAAAGATTATTATTATCTGGCTAAGAGGTAACACCAGCTATAACTACAGCTCCCGCTATAATGATAAAGTAGCCGTTTACGATGGTACAGCCTCCGGCCCACTCCCTTATACAGAGCCTCTTTCGTCCGTTACACACACATTCAAAACGGCCATCGACAGTTATGTAAATACTAACGGAAGTACCAATACCGGTAGTACCTACAACCTCGGCGGGCTTAATTATTTTTCGGGAAATATAGGCATCGGCATATCCTCTCCCACCGCAAAACTGGAAATTGCGGGAGCGCCGACATGGACTGCAAATGGCTGGGGAAAGGCCATCAAACTAACAACCGCCCAATCTATCGAACTGGAGGCCGGTATCAGGAAATTTGGAATTGCCGCCAGCACCGATTCCCTGCTTTATTTCTTTTCTACTGATACAGACACCACAGCACGCCCCGCAAGATATCACATGGTAATCACCAACACGGGCAATATAGGTATTGGCACAACAACACCCAATAACTACAAACTGGCCGTAGAAGGCACCATCGGCGCGCGCCGCATAAAAGTGACACAACAGGCCAACTGGGCCGACTTTGTTTTCCACCCGCAATACAAACTTCCTCCGTTGCAGGAAGTAGAAAACTTCATCACAAAAAATGGTCATCTCCCGGAAATCCCAACAGCAACAGAAGTAAAAGAAAACGGGATAGATGTTGGAGAGATGAATAAGCTCCTGCTCCAGAAAGTAGAAGAACTCACACTTTATCTTATTCAACAGCAAAAAGAAATTGAAGCACTGAAACGCAGGATAAAATAATCAGCCTTCGGCGATATTAAAAACGCGGATGAACACACTTACCGTTCACCCGCGTTTTTTATTTAATTTGCAAAGATGAAATCTCTTGATGAACTGATCAATACAAAAGAACCAGGCTGGGACCTGGTAAAGGAATGGATTAAAGATGGTAACAATCATATAGAAATCCTTCCGAAAGATAACGCCCGTGCAGGGCAGGCTTTATATCAAACCCAGGTAACTACCCGCTCCCCTATGGGCGCCATTATTTATGAATCCGGCGGCCTGCTGGTAGACCATGGATGGATCAGGGTACTTGGTTCAGGCCACGAAAAACTGAACCGCACCCTGCCCGGCTGGAATGAAGGAAAATCGTATACCCATACGGGTGAGCAACCCGGCTTTTTATTAATAGCAGATGATGTGATAGGTGGTTTCTTTGCCATCAATGCCGGTGGCATTGCACCACAGGAAGGCATCGGCAGCGTATTTTATTTTGCGCCTGATACCCTGGAATGGGAAAATATGGAGATCAGTTACAGCGATTTCATTTCCTTTTGCTGCTCCGGCGATATCGAAGGATTTTATGGCGCATTCCGCTGGAAAAGCTGGCGCGAAGACGTAGCCGCATTAAACGGTAACCAGGCATTCAGCTTTGTGCCATTCCTTTTTAGTAAAGAAGGAAAAGACATAGAAAATGTAAGCAGAAGAGCCGTACCGGTGGAGGAACTATGGTTCCTGCAAATGGACCTGCGGCAACAATTGGGGCATTAAAAGACAAGGCCACCTCAACATGAGATGGCCCTATCTTTTAATATTTTATACTTACTTCGCCAACAGGGCCTGCCCTTCAAAAACGATCCCCGGCCAGCCATGGATCATAAACTGCCTGATATTCTGGTGATCTGTTCCCTCCGGACTGTTTAATACCGATTGATAATGTTCTGCAAATAAGTGAAGCGTATCTTCCTGCTCCAGGTTATTCAGCTGTGCAAAAGCAAAAACCCTGGCGCTTCCCTGGTTTTGGGTAGCCTCATTGTATGCTTCCCCGTTTTTAAAGGCGGTGGGCTGATGTTGATAGTGAGTATCTATAAACTCAAGCACCTCTTTGAACGGGCGTGCATTGCTTTTTAGTTCGTTAAGCAAAGTAGTCAGTTGTTCTTTCATCCGGCAAAAATAGAAATTTAATACTGTATTTACCGGAAGTACCAGTAAAGTACAACCATCACCGTTAGTAACAGTGCAGATAACACTTTATAATTGGCCAGGCCCGGCCATCCCTTTACCTGCAATGGCGCCAACGGGCTTTCCCAGTAAAGGCCCCTGCTTTCCGCGGTATGCTGTACCGGGAATACAAACGACAATACCACCTGCAACACCACGCAAACCACGAACAGGTAAAACGCCACCATCAGCGGTGGAATATTAACCGGGTAAAGTTTGCCGGTAAGATATACGGCGGCTCCCAATGCAGAACCTATCCATAAAGTATACTGCGCTGCAAGAGAAGATGCCTTTTTCCAGAACACGCCTAAAAGGAACACACAGGTGATGGGCGGCGCAATATGCGATATAACGTCATTAATGCCGTTAAAAAGGCTTTCATACCTGTTCAGCAGGGGTAAGAGCCCGATGGATAGAACCAGCGCCAAACCGGCGGCAATACGGCCTGTTTTCACCAGTTGTTTATCCGTTGCCTGCGGACGGTTCCGTTTGTACAGATCATAACTTACCAGCGTGGCAATGGAGTTCAGTGCGCCGGAGATCTGGCTCATCAGGCCGGATAGTAAGGCAGCCACCAGTACGCCCACCAGCCCTGTTGGCACCAGCCTTGTGATCATCACGGAATAAACGCCTTTTGTGTGCAGTTGTCCGTCGGCCTGTCGCAATACTTCCAGGTCCAGGTGCCCCTGTTTGTACAACACATAGGCCAGCAGCCCCGGCAGAATGAAAATAAAAACAGGCAATACTTTTATAAAGCCGCAAAACAAGGCGCCGGTACGTGCATGATTTTCATCTTTTGCTCCCAGCACCCGTTGCACAATGGTCTGATCCGCACACCAGTACCAGATACCAATAACAGGATAACCCAGGAATACAGCGTACCAGGGCAACCCATTGGGATCGCCCACCGGATGCA
Source organism: Chitinophaga sp. (assembly GCA_039593235.1). Classification (GTDB taxonomy): domain Bacteria; phylum Bacteroidota; class Bacteroidia; order Chitinophagales; family Chitinophagaceae; genus Chitinophaga. The sequence goes on from JBCNPS010000167.1 coordinate 8,423, forward strand.
GCATGGAAAGCTTATCCAGCTGCCCGCCTTCCTGCAATACCTGCATTACCGGTTGCCAGCCGCCTACCTTCCACCACGACAATACCGTGATGATCACCGCACCGGTGAGCAGCACTACCGTTTGCACGGATTCCGTTACCACTACGGCTCTAAGCCCGCCAACAATGGTATAGGCGCCCGTTACCACGGCAATGAGAATAATACTGGTAAACATGTTGATGCCAAACAACGTTTCCAGCACAATGCCGCCGGCCAGGAAGGAAAACGCAATATGGATCACTACCGCCGATACCACGGATACCACCGCCAGCCAATCGCGGCACGCGCGGTTGTAACGCCGCTCCAGGAAATCCGGCAGCGTAGCCACTCCTGAACGGATATAAAACGGCACAAAGAAAAGCGCCAGTAATATCAATGTGAAAGCGGCCATCCATTCAAAATTACCTGCCAGCAAGCCGGTATCAAACCCGCTCTGGGCAAGGCTCACCAGGTGCAAACAGGAAATATTGGTGGCAAACAATGCCATGCCTATCATAGGCCATCGCAGCGATTTACCGGCAAGGAAATATTCTCCGGCGGCCGAATCATGCTTCTTACCGGATAACCCGGCCCAGAAGCCCAGCCCCACTATCAGGGCCACGTAGCAAATGCTGATGATAATATCTGTAGTAGCTATCATCCGGGAAAAGTATTAAGCGCAAGCAGATCGCAGCTGCTACCCGGCGTTTGAGGCGTTTGATAAAAACCATCGCTGATCGATGCGGGGTGAACGAAGTGCTTACGCAGGTGCGGGATATGTTCCAGGAATAAGGCTTCATGCCCCATTCCAATATGATTGAACAACACCAGGTGCTGATGCAGCTGTCCCATATCGCCTACATGCGGTACCACCGGTACGCCAAACTTTTTGCACAACAGGCTTACGGTAATAAACTCGCTCACGCCTCCCACCCGCACGGCATCTACCTGTATAAAGCCGGCGCTGGCGGTTTGCAGGTAGTTCTTAAAAATTACTTTATTGGGCACATGTTCGCCTAAAGCCAGTTTCACCGGGTTCAGTGCATCCGCCAGTGTTTTATGCGCCAGCACATCGTCGGGGTGTGTAGGCTCTTCTATCCAGTAAGGATTAATGGCTGCAAGTTTTTTACCGATAGCAATTGCCTGCGGCAGATTCCATTGCTGGTTGGCATCTACCATCACTTTGATCTCATTGCCCACTGCATTTCTTACAATATGCGCTCTTCGTATATCCGTTTCCGGGTCCTTGGCGCCTACTTTTAATTTCAAGGCACGGAAGCCATTATCCAGGGCACGTTTGCAATTCACTTCCAGCTGGTCGTCGGAGTAATTAAACCAGCCGGCGGAGGTATCATATGCCGGGTAACCCTTGCGCAGCACGCCTTCCCGGGCAGTCCTCGAATCCTGCATCTCCGTTAACATACGGATCGCTTCTTCCCGTGGCAGCACCTCTTCCAGGTAAGAGAGATCCAACGTATTCACTACCTGTTCTGGTGTGAGATCGAGCAGCAGCTTCCACAAAGGCACCTGTTGCTGTTTGGCCCACAGGTCGTAGCAGGCATTGGTAACAGCTGCCAGCGCCAGGTGCACCACTCCTTTGTGAGGGCCTAGCCAACGGAACTGCTGCTCGTCCGAACGTTGCTTAAACCAGTCGCCGAAACCCGACATCACTTCCGTTAATTCCCTGCCTATGAGCTGTTCGCCATAAAACCTGGCGGCGGCGCATACCAGTTCATTACCCGCCCCTAACGTGAAGGCCAGGCCGGTACCGCAGTTGCCTTTATCGTCGTACAGGCAGGCTACCGTGTACGAGTATACGGGATTCTGATGCACTGCATCACTACCGGCGCCGCCTGTTAAAGGGAACCGGGCATCTTTTACAACTATCTTACTGATCATCTTATTTTAACTTATCATTTTTTATAGGAGCCACACTCATGGCCGGCTTGTCTGTTTCCAGTACCACTACGGTATCATTGGCATCAGGTAATGCCGCCGGCAATGCTATTGTCAGCTGACCGGCCGTTGCAGTCAGCTTCACTGCAGCGCCTTTCAGCAGGTATGCTTTGGTTACTTTTACACCCGACATAGCAGGCAGTTCAATGCTTTGCTGCGCCGCATCAAAAACATGCAGGTATATTTTGTTCCCGCTGCGTGTAGCCGCATACTTGCTGTTAGGATAATACGGCCCGCCATGCGTGTTATAAATGGCAGCGCCATACTTACGGAGCCAATCGCCCATTTCCTTTAAACGCGCTGCCTGTGCAGGTTCTATCAGGCCATCCGGGCGGGGGCCAACATTGAACAGGAGGTTGCCGTTACCACCGGCAACCTTCGCCAGCGTTTGGATACATGTTTGCAGCGACTTCATTTTATCGTTGGGTTTCCATGCCCACTGTTCGCAGATGGTCATGCAGGTTTCCCAGGGTGTGTTCATATCCAGGTCGCCTATACGTTGCTCGGGCGTGTCGTAGTCGCCCAGGAAACTGGTGATGCCAGACATGCCAATGCCGGAGAATGATTTACCCAGGCGGTTATTAATGATCACATCCTTCTTCAGCGTTTTAAGATAGGCATACATATCCAGCGCCATTTCCTGCGTCCAGGGCTTTTCCCAGGGGCCATCAAACCACAGCATATAAGGATCGTAATTTGTTACCAGCTCTTTCAGCTGGTTTTTCATGTAGGTTACATACTTTTCCATATGCGCATCTTTTCGTATACCCTTTGCCGTTGTATCGTTCGGATTATCGATCGGGTATTCGGGGTAATGCCAGTCGAGCACGGAATAATATATGCAGAACTTTATGCCATACTTTTTACAGGCCTTTGCCAGCAATCCTACTACATCTTTCTTAAAGGGAGTAGCAGTAATATTATAATCAGTATAGGCAGATGGCCATAAGCAGAATCCGTCATGATGCTTCGCGGTGATGGTCAGGTATTTCATACCGGCATCACTGGCAGTTTTCACCCATTCGTCTGCATTAAATTTCACGGGGTTAAACTGCCGGTACAGGGTATCATAATCAGCAGCAGGCACCTGTACGTGGCGCGACCAGCCTATTTCCGTGCCTCTCAGCGTAACAGGCCCCCAATGGATAAACATGCCAAAGCGCAGATCCATGAACTGGTCCATTACCTTTTTACTGGTAAGGATCTTTGGATCCAGTTGTGCATTTGTTTGCGCCCCGCTGCGGAGTGCTAATAACAACAAACAGAAAGTAATTAATTGCTTCATCGTTCACTTTATTTTACAAGGTGTGTTTATATCCAAGTTCTGCTCCCCCGCTTACCGGCATAATACAACCGGTAACAAAGCGCGCCTGGTCTGATAACAGGAACGCACATACGTCGGCGATCTCATCTGCTTCGGGGCAATATCCCAATGCGTGAATATTATCGAGATATTGAGCAATGCGTAATGGTTCCGGCTGTTCCTTACTCCACTGCCGCAGCATGGGTGTCCATACGCCGGCGGGAGCTACGGCATTTACCCGGATGCCATCTGCTGCATAATCCAGCGCCATTGCTTTGGTGAGCGCGTTTACGGCTCCTTTGCTGCCTGCATAAGCGGCGTGGTTATCCTGTCCTATTTCTCCTACCATGCTGCTGGTGTTGAGGATACAACCCCGGGAAGCTTTCAGTGCGGCAATGCCATAGCGGGTGGTATAATAGATGCCTCGCACGTTTACATTCATTACCAGCTCCCATTCTTCTTCGGTGGTATCGTGTAAGGGTTTCGAAGGACTGGCAACACCCGCATTATTGTGGATGGCGTCCAACCGTCCGTATGTTTGCAGTACGGTGTCAATGGCCCGTTGTATGGCCGGGCCGCTGTTAAGATCTGCTTCCAGGAAGATATGCGGTGTGCCCATTTGCTGTTCCAAACGTTGCAATGCAGCGTTGTCTTTATCTATCACCGCCACGGTGGCGCCCTGCTTTGCGTAGGTTTGTGCGCAGGCCTGTCCAATGCCGGATGCGCCGCCGGTAATCAGCACTATCTTATTTTGCAGTATCATCATTTTTCATTTTCCGTGGATAATCAAATGTAAGCAGGGATAAGGTAGTTCATCCCGGTGAAATTGACTTAAATCAACACTATTTTGACTTATTTACCGAATTTACCTATTTTAGGCAGACAATATGAAGCCTCTTTTTGCCATACCGGGC
>JBCNPS010000168.1:0-12581 GCA_039593235.1 Chitinophaga sp.
TACCTTGATATGGCCGAACTCCAGGCCCGCAGGCAACTGCCTGTCCCGGAAAATACCACAACTGCTTTACCGCTTCGCTTTTCCGGTGGTTTGGCACGTTTTAATGAACATTTTAATAGCCTCTGGCCCCGGTTGCACGCCCTTCTTCCCCAGGACTATCAGAAGAGGATGATTGATTCGCTGGAGCAAACAGCTTATAAATCCTATCGCCTTACAGTGATGAAAGCCATGCTGGACACGCTGGCCGTATTCAACCGGAAACGCAATACCGGCAAAGATTTCCGGGAGGCAATGCTGCAATATATTCATTACTGGGCCGCTGAAGACCTGGTAAGATATGGTTGGTTGCACCGGCAGGGAAAACCGGAGCGGCTGTCGAAAGATTATCTTGATTTCCTGGACGAAATTCCCATCAATAATCCCCAGGCGCTGGTAACAGGAAAATATGCTGCTTTTTTAAGAGAGTACCTTGGCATGTGGCCTCGCGATTGGCACTACATACCAATGGAGCTAAATGATACGCAATTACATAGCTTCATCCAGGCGGATGCCGGCCCGGTGTCAGAGGAAGACGAGCTTGCAATTAAAACTCCCGCTAGTAAACGGAACGCGGCGCAGGAAACAATGGTATCAAAACTTTATTCCCTGTACGAGGTGAAGTATGGAAATTTCAGGAATAATTTAAATTTACTGGCTTCCCTGGCGCGGCAACTGCCAGCCGGCATCGGAACAGATATTATGCAGGCAAGGCTTATCAGCGATTACTTGGATCAATTTAAGCAACCCCTTAGTTTGCGGAACATGCACCTCATGGACCGTCATATTGGTAACCAGGATATCCGTGCCCTGGTAAACCAGGATAATGAGCAGCTTAAGCATAAGCTGGCAGGCACTTCTCCGGATAATAAGGAGCATAACGGATTTAAGCAGCGCCAGGAAGAACTTTACAGGAAACTGGTGGCCCCGTACAGCGGAAAGGTAGTATACATCGACTTCTGGGCGCCATGGTGCGCTCCCTGTGTGGGTGAAATACCGGCTTCTAAAGCTTTGGCGAAAGAACTAAAGAACAAAGACATCGTATTTCTTTACATTGGCGTGGAGTGCGACAAAAGTTTATGGGAAGCTGCGGTAAAGAAGATGTTTGACGGAGGTGCGCATTATTATGCAGGTAAGAACGAATCTGTGCTGCTGGAAGCAAAATTCAATTTTTCAGGCATACCCCGTTATGTGCTTATTGATAAAACCGGGAAGGTGAGGGATGAGAATGCACCCGGACCGGGAAGGTCGGCAGAACTAAAAGGCAAAATCAACGATTTACTGGAAAACAGCCGGAATTGACCTGGTAACAATCTCCCCTTTTCTTTTTAATACCCCACTACTGTAAATTTCCGGAAATCCGGAGTATATTTGTCAGCATGACAGTCAATGAATAAATAGTCATTATTCAGGACCTATTTATCCAAAACAGTGATAATAGCCACACGCAGCATGTGGAGATATCAACCATTATATAATATAATAGCGCCGTAAACAGGATAGTTCCTTTTATAAAAACAGTCCTTATTAATTAAAGACAGGCAGCAATTAATTGCTGCTTTCGCGGGTATTCATTTTTTAAGATATTATAAGTGGGAATGTAATTGATGGAATCGACTGAAAACAACCAGCCATACGGGGAAGCGGAACTGTTGCAACGTCTTGCGGTAGCCGACGAGAGTGCTTTTGCCCTCGTTTTTAAAGAATACTATGCTGTTTTGTGTGCCTTTGCCCAAAAGATCATCCAGGAGTCCGGCGATCCGGAAGACCTCGTGAACGAAGTGTTCTTAAAGCTATGGAACAGGCGCCAGCTGTTTAGTGACAGCAGGCACCTGAAGGATTTTTTGTATAAATCCACCCGCAACGCATGTTTTGATGCCATCAGGCGCATGATCCACAGTAAAGAGCGGCAGGCCGTATTCCTGGGCGCCCAGGCGGAGTGGGAAGCTGCGGCCGACATGGAAATGATCCGCCTTGAGGTGTTCAGTGAGCTATACCATGAAATCAACCAACTGCCGGAGCAGTGCGGGAAAATTGTGCGGATGGGATACATAGAAGGTATGAAAAATGATGAGATTGCACATGCGCTGGGATTATCTGTACAAACTGTAAAAAACCAGAAATCGAGGGGACTGATGCTGTTAAAAGGACGTCTTCCTGCTGAAATTTTTATCGTTCTCCTGTTGTTATCTGCCCATTCCTGATTTTTTTTAAAACTCTTTGGTACTATCTGTCTATGGCGTCGTATTAATGGAAAGTACAGCGCTATTATGGACGAATCATTATCCAATATTCCCCTGTTTATTGCAAGTTTGCTCAGGAAACACCTGAAAGGAAACCTGACGCCGGAGGAGCTGCAGGAGCTGAATACATGGATCGCTGCCAGTGAGCAGCACCAGCGGTTATGGAAAGAAATCAATGACGCGGGTGCCCAGCAGGAAGCAATAAAACAGATAGCGCAATATAACGGAGAGGCTGCACTGAAGGTTTTCCTGGCGAAGCATTCGCCAGGCCCTGCCCGGCGGATGTATTCCCTTTGGAGATGGCAATGGGCAGCTGCTGTACTGGTGATAGCGCTGGCAGCCGGTGCATATTTCCTGCTGCCATCAAAGCAACAGGCGCCTGCAGGTTTCGCGCATAATGCAGCCACAGGTGATATTGCCCCCGGGAAAAACGGCGCCATCCTGAAGCTGGCCGACGGTTCACAGGTGGCGTTAGACAGCCTGCAGAATGGTACTGTAGCTACACAAAACGGTGCCACCATAGTGCTCAGCAACGGGCAACTGGTATATAACCCCGGTGCCACCACAAACAATGACGTTGCCTATAATATAATTACTACCCCTAATGGCCGCCAGTTCCGGGTTACCTTACCGGACGGTACGCAGGCGTGGCTGAATGCCGCCAGTTCTATCCGCTATCCTGTTGTATTTGCCGGTAAGCACCGGAATGTGGAGGTTACCGGGGAAGTGTATTTTGAAGTGGCACAAAATGCTGCCATGCCATTCCAGGTAGCGGTAGGTAGCCATGCGCGCATTGATGTACTGGGCACCCGTTTCAACGTAAACGCCTATGACAATGAGGAAAGCCTGAATACCACCTTGCTGGAAGGGGCCGTGAGGGTAGTGCCGTTGAAACCATTGGCGGAAACCGGCAATGGTATTGTACTTCGCCCGGGACAACAACTGCAGCTGTCCGACAAAGCCCGCGTAATTGACCGGGCGGACATAGACAAGATCATGGCCTGGAAAAACGGCTTCTTTGATTTCGACGGGATGGATCTGAGGTATGCCATGAAACAGGTAGCGCGGTGGTATGATGTGGAAATTGTATACAGGGGCAATATACCAGATATTAAATTTTACGGTAAAATCAACAGGAATATAAGCCTGGCCGGCCTTATCAGGGGCTTAAGCGGTACAGGCGTGCATCTGAACATTGAAGAAGGAAAACGATTGGTAGTCACGCAATAAATCTGAACACAAAATAAAGATTGTCAACCAGAGTAGCCAAACAACAAAATGCCGGAAGCAGTAGGAGCGCTTCCGGCAGGTAGTCGGCTAATTTAAATTTTCGGTGTAACGAATTTTTTATCAACCAAACCACAACGAATTTATGCAAAAAATCGCTCATGTAGAACGAAGGGGATTACTATGGCCAATTCCCGCACAAATATTGCGAATTATGAGAATTACTACCTTCTTCCTTTTCGCTTTCCTGCTGCATGTTTCCGCAAAAACGCACTCTCAGGCAGTCACTATTTCGGGGAAGAATATTCCGTTAAAAAAAATCTTTGCCGCCGTTTATAAACAAACGGGGTTTGTAGTGTTCAGCAACGACAGGCTCATGGAACGCTCCGTTCCGGTATCCGTTAATGCCAGGGAGATCCCGTTGCAGGAGTTCCTTGAAAATGTATTTAAAAACCAACCATTAACTTTTTCGATAGACAGCAAAACAATTTTCCTTGCTGAAAAACCTTTACCACAACAGCTGGATATGATCGCTGCCGACTCCTCCGTAATCCCTTTGCTGAGAGGCAGGATTCTGGATTCCGCGGGTGTGCCGATCCCCGATGTTACGGTAGCTTTGCGGAATACAAAATTTGTAACCGTTACTGATATCCAGGGCGATTTCACTTTCCGCGATGTTCCCCGGAATGCTACGCTGGTAGCCTCCAATATTGCCTACAGGAAAAGAGAGTTGAAGCTCGACGGGCGTTCTTCCATAGTCATTCAGCTGTATGCAGAAATTAAAAAGCTGGAGGCGGTAGAAGTGGTAGTTAATACCGGCTACCAGGCCCTCCCGAAAGAAAGGGCCACCGGCTCATTTGGTGTGGTTACCGGCAAGCAGCTGGCGCAGGTGCCGGTGGTAAGTGTGCTGGAGCGCCTCCAGGGCCTGGTGCCCGGTGTGGATATTTCCACTAAAACTACTGCCGGTAAAAGCCGCAACGCATCTGTGAGAATCCGTGGACTGTCTACCATAAAAAGCGAATACACAAAAGTGAGTGTGGATCCGCTGCTGGTGATAGACGGTTTCCCCTCGCAGGTGTCTATCGCCAATGGCGCGCTGGACCTGCTTAACCCCGATGATATTGAGCAGATCACTTTTCTGAAAGATGCGGCAGCTGCTTCTATCTGGGGTATCCAGGCGGCTAACGGCGTAATTGTGATCACCACAAAAAAAGGAATGCGTAACAGTAAGCCCCTCGTGAGCTTCTCCACTACAATCGGTACCAGCAGCAGGCCAAGCCTCGGTTACGGGGAAATGATGACGGTAAGCCAGTACATTGATCTCGAAAAAGAACTGCTGGAAAAAGGAAGATATAATGACCCGGTTCCCTCCAGCACTCCCGGAAGTTATTATCCTGAAAATAACAGCCAGGTACAGGCGATCTTCTTCTGTAAGAAGCGCGGAGAAATAACAGAAAGCGAAATGAACGCACAGTTGGCGGCATTGGCAACCAACGATAACCGTTCACAGATGGAAAAATACATGTTGCAATCACCCACTACGCAGCAATATAACCTCTCTGTTTCCGGTGGCGGCCCTAACAGCTCTTATTTCCTTTCAGGTTATTTTTATAAAGAAGATCGTGTTTACAGGAGCAATACCAACAGGGGATATTCACTGAAGGCGGGTAATACCTCCGGCTTGTTCAACGGAAGGGTTACCGTAACCACCGACTTAACCTTTGGCAACACAAGAGATAAAATAAACGGCGCTGCGGTAAAAGCCATGAGCGTGGTTTCCGGCGGGATGCGCCCCTACGATATGCTTAAAGATGCATCGGGTAACAATATCCGGTACGACCTGCTGACGATTCCCGCCGTGGCAAGAAACCTGGCAAGCAAAGGATATCTTCCTTTCGGTTATTCACCCATCGATGAATTGCAATACTCCAACAGTTATAGTACTGCCAATAACCTGGCGCTGAATTTAGCAGTAAATGGCAATATCACTTCCTGGCTGAGTGTAAATGTTTCCGGTAACATCGGAAGAATGTTTACAAACTTTGAACGTTACTGGGAGCCCGATAGCTACGATGCAAGGATCCTCGTAAATAAGGCCACCAGTCTCAGTTCAACCGGAGCCCGTATCTATGGCGTGCCCCCCGGCGGAAAGCTGGATCTGTCCGACGGACAGGGGAAAAGTTATAACCTGCGCGGGCAGATCAATGTAAACAAAAACTGGAGCGACCTGCACCAGCTGAACTTACTGGTGGGTAACGAAATCAGGGAAGTGTACGATAAAAGTTATGGGGGATCGCGCTACGGCTACGATAAATCGATCAATTCCTTCCGGGAGATAAACCCTTCCTTCGGCTTTAAAGATATATACGGGAATACACAGAGTATCGGTTCCACTACCCAACAGGTAGTAGAACGCACTACCCGGTCGCTTTCCTACTATGCCAACGGATCTTATACGTTTGATAGTAAGTATACCGTTTCAGGAAGCGCCCGGTTCGACGATTATAACCTGCTGGGTGTAGAGCGTCGTAAAAGAGCCATCCCGTTATGGTCTGCCGGTCTGAAATGGAATCTCAGTAAAGAAGCGCTGCTGAGTGATGTTAGCTGGATGGATCAGTTGTCGGCGCGCTTTACCTATGGCTTCAGCGGAAATGCCCCTCAGGGCTATGCACCGGTTACTACCATTTATTTGCTGGGATCGGATTTTTATACCAACTATCCTTATGCTAATATTGGCACACCCGCCATCGAAAATCTGGGATGGGAAAAAACCAGGATGATTAACTGGGGCCTCGATTTCTCCTTCTTCAAGAACCGGTTATACGGTTCTGCAGAATACTATAAAAAGCATAGCACGGATATCATCTGGCAACTGCCTATCAATGGCACCTACGGCTTTACCAATACGTTGTTCAATACCGCCAACCTGGAAGGGCATGGGGTGGACCTTGGGATAAATGTAGTGCCGGTAATGAACAGGGATTGGAAATGGACCGCTACGCTTAATATGTCCTACAACACGAACATCATTAAAGACGCCCGTTTCGACAGGCCCACTACTTCCTTTTCGCCGGAGATGCTTTACTCCGGTTACCCAACAGATTACCTGTTTACCTACGCATGGGCAGGGCTGGATAACACGGGGCAGTCGCTGATCTATGATGGTAAAGACCGTTCAAAAACGTATACCGTGATGGATAATCCCTACCAGAATATCCGCGTTTATTCCGGCAGAACTACTTCTCCCTGGTTCGGTTATTTCGGTCACTCCGTACAATACAAGGGATTTGACCTGAACGTGCAGTTCCTGTGTGCTTTTGGCGGTGTTTTCCTGAAGCCGTCTATCCAGAACGCCGGGTACAGCAATAATCTTTTTGTAGGCCGCAGCGGCCTGCTGGCCAACCGTTGGCGGAAGCCGGGAGATGAGGCATTCACGGATGTTCCGGGATTGGTATACGGTGCCAACACCAACTTTTATGCAAGCGTGAACCGGTATATGGAATCCGACCTGCTGGTAAGAAGCCGCAGCAATATCAAACTGCAGCAGGTAATGCTTTCCTATAACATTCCATCTGCCCTGATAGCAAAAGCAGGATTGAAAAGCCTTACCGTTTCTGCGCTGGCCCGCAACCTGGGCATGATCTGGGCAGCTAATAAAGAGAAACTGGACCCCGATTACCTGTACACTGCAGGAAACAACTACCAGTTGCCTCCATTAACCAATTATTCTTTCAGATTATCAATGAGCTTTTAATTTTTATTAAACCGCAACATATGACTCACTATAAAGTACTGATTGTTTTTTTATTACTCGCCACAGGTATGATTTCCTGCCGCAGCTATGTAGAAGATGTGCCTATACAGGGCCAGCGTGTACTGGTATATACTGAAGATTACCGCCTGCTGATGAACAACCGCGCCAACTCGGAAATTGCATTTGGCCAGCAGCCGTTCATGAGCAGTGATGATGCCGATTTTAAAGCGCAACCAATCCAGGATCGTATAGCCGGTGACGTTATCCAGACAGCGGTGTATACCTGGCGTAAACCTTTTTATACAGACCTGACCCAGGACAATGACTGGAACGCCCAATATGCTGCTATGTATGTCTATAATGTGGTGATCGATGGGGTGATGGACAGTAAGGGAGGAGATCCTTCTACGAAACAGATCCTCCAGGCCGAGGCATTGCTGCAAAGGGCTTTTACCTATTTTAACCTCGCCAATTTGTATGGAAAGCAGTACGACGCTGCTTCCGCGGCAACTGATCCTGCAGTGCCTTTAATGTTGAAAGCTGCTCTTTTTGTGGATCTGAAAAGATCCAGTGTGAAAGAAGTGTATGAACAGGTATTGAAAGATATCAGAACAGCACTGCCCGTATTGCCCCTTACCCAGGCCATTAATTTCAGACCCAACAAGGCAGCGGCTTATGCGTTGCTGTCCAAGGTATATCTTAATATGCGCGACTTCACGAACGCTGCCGCTTTTGCAGATAGCTCACTGGCCTTGTCCGGCACTTTGTATGATTATAATATAGCCGTTAGCGGAAGCAGCATTGTTTTCCCTTCCATCTATGATGATAAGCAGGTGCTGCTACGGAAAATACCCCGCCAGACATATAGCGCGCCCCAGCTAAGCCAGTCGCTACTTGATCTTCTTGGTACAAAAGATTTACGTTATGTGCTTTTTGTAAGACCGGGATCCAATTTTTACCCGGCATTTGAGGGCCTGGGGTACTGGTCGCGCGACAGGTATACCGGGGGCTCAGATATGCCGGCAGTAGGGCTCTCCACTAATGACACCTGGTTGATTAAAGCGGAATGCCTGGCGCGTGCAGGAAAAAAAGATGAAGCGGTGAACATGCTGAATACTTTGAGAAAGTTTCGTTTCCTGCCGGCGGATTATGCAGATCTCAGCGCATCAACAGCGGCAGAAGCATTGCAGCTGGTAGTGGATGAGCGCCGTCGTGAATTTTTTGGCACCGGTTTCCGCTGGTTCGACCAGCGCAGGCTGAACAAAGATCCCATGTTTGCCAAAACAGTAACAAGGGTGCTGAACGGTACTACCTATACATTGGAGCCTAACAGCAACAGTTACGTTTTCCCGCTGGCCAACATACTTATTTCCCAGAACCCGGAACTGGAACAGAACCCGAATTAGACCGCCAACATATTGGTACAACGACTATAAAAAAGATCATTAAATGGAACCAAGCATTGTCAGCATCAGAAAGTTATCCCACAGGTATACTACCTCTTCCTGGGCCATACGTGATGTTAATATTGAGATTGCGCCAACAGGCATTGTAGGACTACTGGGCTCAAACGGGGCCGGGAAATCAACTACCATGAATATCCTTTGCGGGGCGCTGAACCAAACAGAGGGAGAGGTATACATCAACGGTATCAATATGAGGGAACATCCGCGGCTCGCAAAAAAGGAGATCGGTTTTCTTCCCCAGAACCCACCGATCTATATGGATCTTACGGTAGATGAATACCTGGGCTATTGTGCCGGCCTCCGGCAGATGCCTAAAGATGCGATGAAGCCTGCTATAAAGGAAGCCAAGGAACGCTGCGGGGTGGATCATTTCAGCAAAAGACTGATCCGCAACCTCTCCGGCGGATACCGGCAACGCGTGGGCATTGCACAGGCCATTGTGCACCGCCCAAAACTGGTGGTGTTAGACGAGCCCACCAACGGCCTTGACCCCAACCAGATCATCGAGGTCCGCTCGCTGATCAAAGAAATTGCGCGCGACAGGGCCGTTATTTTTTCTTCGCACATCCTTACGGAAGTGCAGATATTATGTAAAGAGATCAGGATGATTGAAAACGGACGGATCGTTTTCTCTGATACGATGGATACGTTTAATAACTACGTGGAGCCGCACAGTATGCTGGTGCATATGGAAAACCCGCCTACGGAAGTTGAGCTGGTAAAGATCCCCGGGGTAACACAGGTGGAATTTCTCACAGAAAGACAACTACGGATCTATTTCACCGGTGACCAGGATATTACCGAACGGGTGATAGCCGCATCTGTGCACAATGGCTGGAGGCTCCGGGAAATCAACCTGGATAAGAGCGCGCTCGACGAGATCTTCAAACAGTTATCCCATCAATCATCCAAACAATCAACTAATTAATGAAGACGATATTCAGAATAGCCAAAACAGAGTTGCGTACTTTGTTTTACTCACCTATTGCATGGTTTTTAATGATCGTATTCCTTGTGCAATGTGGCGCTACTTACCTGGCGCAAATCGAAATGATTGCGAGGGACCAGGCAGCAGGTGGAAAGTTCCGCAACAGCATAACGGAATTTGTTTTCCTGAGTAACCCTGGCGTGCTGGGGAGCGTAATGCGAAACCTGTACTTATATATCCCGCTGCTCACAATGGGATTGATCAGCCGTGAAACCAGCAGCGGTACCATAAAACTGCTGTATACTTCTCCCATTCGTGTAAGCGAAATTATATTCGGAAAATTCCTGGCGATGATGATCTACAGTTTACTGTTGGTAGGCATCTTTGCTTTCTTTGTTATTTCCGGAGCGTTCCAGATCAAATCGCAGGATACCGGTATGCTGATCAGTGCCATATTGGGCCTGTACCTGCTGCTTTGTGCCTACTCGGCTATCGGATTGTTTATGTCGTGCCTCACTACCTACCAGGTAGTGGCAGCGGTATGCACCTTTGTGATGATCGGCGTGTTATCCTATGTGGGTACGCTTTGGCAGGATATTGCTTTCGTGAGGAACCTGACTTATTTCCTTTCTATTTCCGGGCGTACCGGCAAAATGGTGATGGGATTAATCACTTCAAAAGACGTTATCTATTTTATAGTGATCGTGTACCTTTTCCTGGGACTGAGTATTTTTAAGTTAAAGGCTGGCATGGAATCGCGCCCGTTTATGGTGAAAGCCGCGAGGTATGCCTTTATGATTATTTCAACGCTGGCTATCGGTTATTTCAGTTCCATCCCTGCTTTTGTTGGGTACTACGATGCTACCCGTGCAAAAATCAGGACGCTCACGCCAAATGCACAAAAAATTATCAAAGAACTTGGCAATGAGCCGCTGGAAGTAGTGGCATATAACAACCTGCTGGGCAACAACTGGTACCTGGGCAGCCCTGAGTCGTACAATAACAACATGGCCCGATGGGAGCCTTATACCAGGTTTAAGCCCAACATTACATTCAGCACTGTTTTGTACTATGATACCGCTTTTGAAAACCCTTACATGGTAAAATCGTTTGCTACCAAACCAATGGAGCAGGTAGCAAAACAGTATGCAGATAGCAGGGATCTTACTATGGACCGGTTTAAAACGCCTGCCGAAATCCGTAAGGAGATTGATTTGAAACCAGAGCTGAACCGCTACGTGATGCAGCTGCGGTATAAAGGCAAAACAACTTTCCTGCGGGTGTTTGACGATCAGCGGGTATGGCCGGGTGAAACAGAAGTGGCCGCAGCGCTGAAACGCTTGTTACAGGCGAGATTGCCAAAGATCATTTTCCTTTCAGGACACCTGGAAAGAGATATTAATAAGATGGGCGACAGGGAATATAAAGTGATCACCAACCTGCCCACTTTCCGCAATTCTCTGCTGAACCAGGGATTTGATGTAGATACGCTTTCCCTGGAAACACAGGAGATCCCGGTGGGAATTTCCGCCCTGGTGCTGTCTGATCCGCGGGTAGCTATGAGCGATATCGGCATGAAAAAACTACAGCGGTACATCAATAACGGCGGAAACTTACTGATAGCCGGCGAACCGGGTAAACAGGATATCCTGAACCCTTTCCTCCGGCAGCTGGGCGTACAGTTGATGGATGGTATACTGGTGCAACCTACCAGGGATCTGCAACCGGAGCTGGCGGCTCCTTATCTTACTGAAACAGCCGCTTCGTTTTATCCCGCGCTGGTGCATGCGCACCACGACAGTGCTAAGGTGTCCATGCCACGCGCAACGGCCCTTTCTTATGCAGACACCGGTGCATTCAGGATCCGGCCCCTGCTGATGACAGATCCGAAAAAGAGCTGGTTGAAAAAAGGAACCCTGGTAACCGATTCTGCTGATATCGTTTTTTCACCGGGGAATGGCGACGAACGTAAACCGTTCGCAACGGCTGTTTGTCTTACGCGGAAAATAAATAACAGGGAACAACGCATCATAGTAGCCGGGGATGCGGATTTCATGGGTAATGCCGAGTTACAGCGCTTTAATTTAAATACTGTCAACTTTATTTTCAATACGGCCTTGTTCAGCTGGCTCAGTTACGGGGAATTTCCTATAGACAGTACCCGTCCTAAACCGGAAGATACGGAAGTGCTTTTAACAAAGGAACGGGTAAAACTGCTGCGTATCATTTATCTCTGGGTATTACCGGGACTGTTGCTGGCATTCGGCGCCATCCTGCTGATCAGGCGTAAAAGGAAATAAACAGCAGTTGGTTTAAATTTTTTCTAAAGATGATATTCAACACAGACAAGCAAACGCTTACGGATCTTAATATATTGGGTAAACCCGGTGCTGATGCCATTTACACTATTTTTAACCATACCAGTACCCGGGGTGGAGCAGCTATCCTGGAAAATATGTTCAGGTACCCGCTTGCAGACGTATCGGCTATTAACAGCAGGAGCGGAAAAATCCAGTTCCTCCAGTCGGTGAATGCAGGATTCCCTTTCAGGGGCGGGTTGTTTGATGTGATTGAAACCTATCTCGCGGAGCAGGACCAGCGTACACGTTTAGCGCCGGAAGATGATACGCTTGCCAGGAAATTCAATAACCTGATAGCGGAAGACAATAATTTTAAGATGATCAGTAATGGTGTGCAGGGCGTAATAGAAGTATTGCATATACTCCGGGGATTCTTAATTCATATGGACCAGGGAACAACAGAAAATCCCTATAAGCCGGATTTGGAGGAGCTGGAAAGCCTCCTCCTGGATCCGGCGCTGGACGCGGTATTGAGAGAACAGACGGGTGGTAAATTATCGTACCGGAAGGTAATGGAATATGATCAGCTACTCCGGTTCCGCTTCCGGGATCACCTCCGTAAAATGT
>JBCNPS010000169.1:0-12555 GCA_039593235.1 Chitinophaga sp.
TGGAACCAATCTTCGTCTGCGAACAGCCATGCTCCAGCCACAGAATAAAAACTATTAAAAAGATTTTCGGAGCCAAATCGGCTACTGCCATCTCTACGAGCTGATAAATTAATTATATATTTGTTTCGCAGATTATAGTTTACTCGTCCAAATACTGCATTATATCTATATTCACTCCTCATTACATTAATGCTTGGAGTTATGTTTCCCGCAGCCTTAATATTTTCCAATTGAGTATCATTTGAAAAATTGGATGCATCGAAAGCATCCACAGATTTATCTGTAGATTGGAAAGAACTACCCAACAGCGCATTAATCTCACCAAAATTGAAATATTTATTGAATGTGATTTGAGGTTCAATAATCCATGACGCAATATTCTTATATGCGAAGCTTGCTGTTCTATTATTTCTGGTATCTGTAGGAAGAAATGATGTTTGCGGATTAGTACTTATCTCGTCTGTATTCAGTTTATTATATCCTAACGTGGTCTTAAGAGTTACATTCTCTCCAATTTTATAGCCAATAAAAGCGTTGCCAAAAACATTAGTTGTTTTTACCTGATACTTTCGCAGTAAGCTGGCAGCCGGATTATTTGTGAATGTTACAGAATTAGGGTTATCCGGTTTTGGTTGCCAATTAACAGTACCATCAGCATTGTACAGATTGGGGGCGTTAGGGGCCAGTATAATAGCAGCACCTGTCAGATCTGAAGTTGGAAGTTTATTTAAATCTTGTAAATAATTAGTGCTTATGCTAAATTGGAATCTTTTGTTCTGAGAAACGTGATTAATATTCAGATGTACGTTCGCTTTCGTATCCGAAAAATCTCCTGGAAACACAGTCGTTTCTCTTATTACTCCTCCGCCTGCCAGGAACTGAGTCATTTCATTTCCTCCGGAAATTGATCCTTGCAAATTTGTATAGTAAGAAGTATTGCCCAACAACTCCTTTTGCCAGTCAGTATTTTTTGTTTGATCCCAGATTCCATTGATATCGAAATCCCGTGGGCCTGGTGTGCGATTTGCATTTTTAAGGGCCTCATTTCTGATTTCAAGATACTCATCAGTATTTAAGAGTTTAATTCTCTTTGTAGTGTTCCCCCAGCCGCTTTGCATGTTCAGGTCAATCTTTGTCTTCCCTGGTTTACCTTTTTTTGTTGTAATTAGTATTGCACCATTAGCAGCTCTTGATCCATAAATAGCTGTTGCATCAGCATCCTTAAGGATTTCAATGCTCTCAATATCTGCTGGATTAATAAAACTTAATGTGCTTCCTGGCGACGGGTAGGTTCCTATTGATACTCCCGAAAATAGATTTTGGGGAGTATATGGTATTCCATCTATAACATAGAAGGCTTCGTTACCATTTCTTAAGCTATTTTCTCCTTGAACTCTTGTTTTTATGTCTGCACCGGGAACACCAGAAGTTTGCGTTAAAAATACGCCCGGAGCTCGACCTTGCAATCCTAATAATAAATTTGTAATAGGTTGTTTAGCTATATCCTCTCCCTTTATTGTACTAATGTTACTAGTGCTAAGTCTTTTTGTGGTAGTTCCATAAGCAATTATTTGAACTTGATCTAATTGAGCGCTGATATCCTCTAAGCTTATATTTAACTCAGTTTGACCTGTTATCTTCTTCTCATAAGAGCGAAATCCAATATAGGTAAACAATAATGTTGCAGGGCCGTCTGTTTTTAATATGTAGTTACCATTTACATCAGAGACTGTACCTACATCACGTCCTTTAATTCGAATGTTCACGCCGGGTAATGGCTTATTATTTCTATCAGTTACTTTTCCCTTTATAATGATCGGATTAGAGGTAGGATCTTGAGTTGGGTTTGTTACCGTTTCTTTCCTTTTAATAATTACCACCTTGTTGCTGATCGAATAAGTGAAGGGTTGATCTTCAAAGATTTTCTTGAGCGCGTCTTCAATAGCAATTTTATGCAATGTAATCGTTACAGGCTTCGCTTCTTCCAAAACGGAAGATTGAAGGATGAACTGATAACCAGTTTGTATGCGGAGATTTTGCATGACCTCCCGAAATGGCGCCTTCTTTACTGATAGTGTTATTTCCTGCGATAATGCAGCAGCGGACACCTGTAGACCGATCGCCAGAAGTATTAAGAATAATTTCATGGCAAGTAGCAATTGTAGTTTTCTGTTATTTTGGTTGATAACGGCAGGTCCGGTTACTTTAAGGCAAACAGCTTCCTGCCTCCAACGGTATGAATATAAATTCATATCTTTGTGGTTGAAAGGTTAGTAAATGTTGGTTCGTCTCGACATTAAATGACCTATTTTAACCGGTAGTGTTTCGACCACTGCCGGTTTTTTCATGTCATTTCTTTAATAACCGCTGTGTAATTAACAGTTACTTTGAGGGTACTTATTCTATGGCCATGATCTTTCTTCCTTCCACCTTAAATTTTAAACTACTGGACTTTTCTAACAGATCAATTACCTGCAACAGTGTTAGCTTTCGACTAATTTCCCCATCGAAAGTTATAGCAGGAATTGTCGTCAGGTCCACGCTCACGTTATACCATCTGCCAATCTGATTAAGCACTTGCTTGAGTGGTGTTTGCGTAAATACAAACAGCCCGTCTTTCCAAGCTATAGCATCATTTGGGTCAACCTCCTTTACCAGGGTCTCTTGACTAGTAACTGTGGTTTGTTGTCCCGGCTTGAGGATTACGCGTTTGCCGGTTTTGAGGTTGGATACGGTGACTCCGCCTTCAGAGAGGGTCGTCAATGTGGGTTCACTTGTATAACAGCTTACATTAAAATGCGTGCCGGTCACCTCTATATTTTGTACTATGCTTTTAACAACAAAGGGTTTTCTGGGATTTTTTTTAACTTCAAAATAGGCTTCGCCAATCAGCATAACCTCCCTGGTTGATCCGGTGAATCTCGCAGGGAAGGTCAGGCTGCTGGCTGCATTGAGGTAAACATGAGTGCCGTCTTCAAGAGTAACCTCGAATTGGCCTCCTTTGGGGGTACTGATGACATTTTGTTCACCTAACGTGTTATTGTTTTCAGTCGCTTTATTAATGGCGTATGTAATACTGCCATTTCCTGTCTTATTAATGGTAACAGATTCCGTTTCTTTTATTTTTCCTTTTAATTTATCATCAAGGTCAATTACACTGCCATCCGCCAGCCGAAGACTTGCCTTGTTCGTCCCGGGTTGATAGTCCCTGGTTGGTTGGATGGACGCCACCTTCGCAGATTTCTCTTTAACCCTGAAAAAGTATCCGGCAGAAACAACTGCCAAGCATGCCAAAATACTCGCCGCAATTGCCAGCGTTTTACGGTCTATGCGGAAAGACGTCCTTACAGGTTTGCCTTGCTGGATGATATTATTCCAGACCTTTTCTTTTAATGCATCAATAGACTCAGACTGCGCATTGCCATCCAATGCACCCTGTTCCTTTGCCAGTTGGCGATACCAGCTTTCTACTAGCAGTGCTTCTTCTTTGCTACATTGACCATTTATATAACGGTCTAAAAGTTTATGGACTTCTTCTATTTTCATGACAATCTTCGTAGGTTGACGGTATACTATAAAGACAATTTATTGAAACAATAGTGGTAGTCCATTTTAGCTTTTTTTCTAAAAAAATGTGGAAAAGACCGGACAGTATTATATAATTGGTTGAAAAAGAGCCTGTTAGTCAGGATAAATTCATTACAAAAAAAAGAAGAAGGGAATGGAAGATAATCTCGACCGTAGCCGTTTCATAGCAGTATAGATGTGCTTTCTAATGGTCTCTTCAGTACTCCCGGTTTTTTGGGCGATTTCTTTATAAGTAAGGTCTGTCCCTCTGGATAATTCAAATGCTTCCCGCATTTTGGGAGGAAGATTGCGGACCTCCGCATCAATGGTTTCCTGAAGTTCCTTTGCAATTAAAATACCATCAATGGTTTCGTGTCGGTGCTGCAATGCATAACGTTGAAAGCTTTGATATTTTTGTTCAACTTTTTCCCGGACAAAATGGTTTAATATTTTGTTCCTGGTCATTGAGTATAAATATCCTTTAATGGATTTCGCGGAGGTAAGGTCTGCTTTCCCTAAAAGTATATGTACAAAGATATCCTGTACAAGGTCGCAGGCTAATGCTGTGTCCTTTAACATTTTTTGGGCATGGCTATACATTACCCCGAAATATCTGTCATAAATCTCCCCAAACGCCCTTTGGTCGCCTTCGTTCGTAAATCTCTCCAGCAACTCAACGTCAGTCAGCTGTTGATTCATTTTGCTGTCTTTTACGGTATTCGTATGTTATTTTTGCCCTATATCAAATGGCGCTTGTCAAGGATAGCAAACAAGATTAGAAGGTTTTTCTTATGGATTTACGTTTGGAACAGATATTTAGATTGCCGGAGAAGATAAAAAACTTAAGATAAAAATAATATTAATAGACAGCTGAGCTTGGCCCGAAGAATTTTCAGCACATTATAGATTTGCTTCTTTACCGTTCCCTCGCTGATATTTACCCTTTCTGCTATCTGTTTGTGAGATAGATTTTCAGATCTGGAAAGTTTAAATACTTCCCTCATCTTTGGAGAAAGCAAGTCAACTTGTCGGATGAATTGCCTTTCAAGGTCATTGGCGATAATAGCTTCTTCAGTATTTCGGGATACATCTTCATAAAAGGCAATAAAGTGTTCATGATAACTTGTTTTTATTTTACCACGGGTATAATGCTGGATTACTAAGTTCCTTATCGCCTGAAACAAATAGGCAGATAAGTTTCCATTGATCCATAACTTTCCCTGTCTTTCCAACAATTTTGTAAAAACTTCCTGAACAGTATCAGCAGCGAGGTTCTCATCTTTGAGCATCCTCAGTGCATGTTTACACATTTTGAGCCAGTATCTTTCATAAATTTCCTTAAAAGATTCTGAATGTCCCTTATTAAAAGCTGTGGCCAGCTCAGTATCACTTAAATCATTAATGGGCCGCATAATTGGTTTGTATTAAGTATGGGGATGGGCATGAATGGAATGGATCGGCAATAGAATGGTTTTTCCCTTTGTGAATTGATTAAACAATTTCAAAAGTAATAAATAATTCTCCAGATCGGCTAATGAGAATATTCATCTCATATTATAAAGACAATTTCTGTGACTAAAAGTGGAATATATTCACTGAAAAATTATTGCATTCTGATGAATTAATTTTAGTATTGAATTTAATGCTGTCAAAATGCAACTGGACAATACACTGCCTATATTTAATACTGATCTGAAAACCCTGGAAGGTGAAATTTGGAGACCGGTATTTGAAATGGAGAAATATATGGTTGTTTCCAATTTGGGTCGTGTGAAACGATTGAGACGGAATGTCACATCTTCTGTTGGTGCATTCCGAACTTATAACGAGAAAATTTTGAGGCCAAATATTACCACTCATTATGTTTATGACAGTGCGCGGTATCATCATCAACTGACTGCTAAGGTTCATTATAACAGATGTCATCACATATTTTATCCAGCTAAAATGGTTTATTACCTTTTTAACAACACCTTTCCAATCCATGATCCCAACTATATTATTGGATTTAAAAATGGGAATGACCTTGATTTCCGGCCAGAGAATTTATCACTCCACCACCTTCCAAACGGAAAAGGGGCTAAGCTCGGTAATTCGCGGAAATTTTCCATTTTAGATAAGATGCGTTTACTCAACAAAGCCGAACTTGATTTACCGGTCATTCGCAGAAAGAACACAGTTTCTTGTTATAATTCCAAAGGAAACCTGGTAAGGACGTATAAAGATTGGCTTATAAGCCTTCATATTACCTTCATAAATATATTTTCAGCCCATACCCCTTTCACTCTATTCTTCTGTTTTAAAGGTGTACTATACTTTTTTCTGATTTCCCAGACTTAGCCAGCCAGCCATACAAAAGGTCATTAATGCTATCCTTAAAAAGAAATGTAAAAAGCGTATAAAGGCTGAAACTGGTATTGGATCTGGTACTCTGCCTGGGAGCAATGATCTGATTAAAGTTACGCCCCCATTCTAATATCTGGATAAGCCATTACATCTTGCAAATTCACCCCAGCCTATGTATATTTGAAACTCATCTGCAATTCCCAGAACTAATGAAAGGACTTATCTTAATCGCATTATTACTAATTACCACCACCGCCATCGCACAGAACAAAACAGAAATATACATCATCGGAAACATCCATGAAAGTGTCCCCAACTATAACCCCCAGGTCTTATTCAGTATATTAAATGGAATTAAGCCAGATATCATTCTGCACGAAGTTGACAACAAAGGGATGAATGAATACCTGCAAATGGAAAATCCAACGGGTAACGAGATAGTTGCAAGCAATCTTTATCTTAAAAAATATCCCAATACCTTACGATTCCCCTTCGACTTCGAAGGTAGGAATCAATACAGGAAAGACCGCGGAATGGTTCCCACGGACAATTTGACAATCAAACTGATTGATAGCCTGTACAGAACAAAAATGCTTGAACCGGGTGAAATAAAGATCTATGAAGATTTTAATAAAGTAACTGATCAATTAATAGCCATTGCAAAGCTATCTCCTGAAAATTTCAATAACAGAACAACGGATAGTATTTCAGAAAGAAGGCAAAATTATCAATATCGGGAATTGTTAAAGATTATTGAGAACAGACCGGAGTTTTTGAAAAATTTCGTCACCAAACCCAATGGGGAAGAAATCAATTATAGAGAAGGCTTTAAGCTGATGTCCGACTTTTGGGATCTACGCAATCAGACAATGGCGCAAAACATTTATAATATCGCCAATAAAAATCAGCATAAAAGGATGGTGGTTTTAACTGGCTTTCTCCATCGGTACTACTTAATTAAAGAGCTGACCAGGCTGGATACCGGTACCTACATAATTAAGGAATTTTACGATAAAACACTATAATCCGTTTAATGCTGTTTTGCCAGCTGCAATGCCTGCGTGGTGGTATAGTACTTCGCTAACATATTAGGCACTTCCCATGCCGGCATATTCCCGGAGTTCACGTACAACAAATACTTTTGCATCACCCTGGCAAATGAGGCTTCATGTCCCTTTTTATAGGTGGCTGGAATAACAATTTCCCAGGCCTTTCCACTTGCTTTTAAGGCAATTCCCGGATAGGTGGCGGCAAGCGCTGCGATCCCCTGCTGTATGGCCTCCGCACTGGCCGTTTTGGGCTCAATATACAATGCGCCTTCACGGATCACCACATCAGCCCCCGTACCCCTGATCAACGAATAATGGGTATCACCTGTACCTTCAGGCGCCTGGTATTTCCAGCTCACAGCTACCCGGGCGTGCACCCCTTTAATCCGGTAATCAAAGGCTCCGTTGGCATATACCTGCAACACACTGTCCGCATTCACATCCTTTTGTAAATAATCCGGGAAACGATCCGCGTTGGTAATCTCGCGAAACTGCGAAAGGGTCATAGCAGTCGGCCATCTCCGGGCGGAATCGATCAGGATGTCTTTTTCGTAATGAATCACCTGGTCCGGGAAACAGGTCCATTGAATAAGGTCCACCAAATGGGTGGTCACGTCTACGATCCCCTCTCCCTGCTGTGCTACATCCATGTACCAGGCCGGCCTTATGAGCACATTTCCCGCCACGTTCTTTTTGAAATGATGTACGCTTTCCTTGATAACGGCTGGCGTGGTAGCGGTTCCTTTCTCCAGTTCCCCGAATACAGATGGCATTTGCACCAGCTCCCGCTGCAGCACGGAGGTGATCTCATAACGCTCTGTCATGATATCATATAGCTGCACATGACGTTGCGCTGCTTCATCAAATGCCGCTTTGAGCGAGTCAAAGCCTGCTGCGTCAATGGCCATGGGTTTATCACTCAGCACATGCATCCCCGCATGTACACACCTGCGGACATACGTTGATTTCAAACGGTTATTACCGGCTATCACCACGATATTCCCCGCCGGCTGCGCCAGCAATTGTTGCAGATAATCCGTTCCCGTATAAACTTCCTGCCGCCAGTGTGTTGGCGAATCTTTTCGTTCGTTATATGCCTGTACTGCTTTGCGGTACCGCTCTACCTCCGCTCCTTCCGGTGCAAAAACTTTCAGGGTACTGTCTATGCCCGGGTACATTTCCTCCTGTACCAGGGACGCATGAAAATGTCCCGGATCAAGTGCTATCAGTTTCACAGTAGTTGTTTTCTTTGCTTCGCAGGCCATTAGCAGCACTGCCAGTGCCGGAAAGATAATACATTGTTGCAAGATCCGCATCCACCTGTTATTTAAAGATGATTATATTTTAGGTTCCCATCCCGCCTGGTAGTCCCGCTTCCAGAACTTCATGGCAGCCGCATCGTTTTTGATGTGGCCGTTGGCCGGATCAATATGTAATGCATTACCGGAGCGCAGTGCGATGTTCCCCAACTGGCACAGCAAAGTGCTTTGGTACCCACCCAGGATATCTGCATTTAGTGCGCCGCCCTTACGGATCACGTCAAAGAAGTTTTGAATATGCAAGGCATCCAGATCCGCCGCAGGATTAGTAACATTCCTGGCGTCAATGGCTTTCGTGTTCTTTACTTCCTTGACAACATTGTTCTTCAGATCGTATATCGTATAGGCGTTACCGTCAATCACAAGCGACCCGGTGTCGCCATAAAAGATCACACCAGCAGAATTGCCTTCTATCGGGCGGCCATTACAACTGCGGCCTTCCCATAGCATGCTGGTATTGTTTGCAAATTCCAGGGTAATTACCTGTGTATCCGGTGTTTCCCAATCGTCTTTATAACGGTAACGGCCCCCCGAAGAGGTAACACGGGTAGGGTACTCCACTCCCAGCCCCCAGCGCAGCAGGTCCACCATATGCGTACCGTTGTTCAGCGCCTCCCCGGTACCCCAGTTCCAGAACCAATGCCAGTTATAGTGAATAAGATTATCCTTGAACGGCATGCGCGGAGCAGGACCCTGCCATAGATCATAGTTCAGCCAATCCGGTACGGCGGTCTGCTTGCCGGTACCAATGGATGCACGGTTATTGGTGTACCAGCCCTTGCCAAAATAAGCGCGCCCGATAGCCCCCTCCTTTATATCCTTAATGGCTGCGATCACATTAGGCCAGGAGCGGCGCTGATTCCCCATCTGGATAACCGTTTTATATTTTTGCTGGGCCGCTACCAGCAGTTCACCCTCATGCGGGTTGTGGGCGCAGGGCTTTTCCAGGTATACATGTTTACCTGCCTTTGCTGCCAGGATAGCTGCGGGGGCATGCCAATGGTCCGGCGCCGCCACTACCAGCGCGTCCATCTCCTTATTCTCCAGCGCTTTCCTGAAATCAGGAACAGCAACAGGCATTTTGTGCTGTACTTCATTCACTTTAGCCATACACTTCTCTGCAGCACGCGTGTCCACGTCTGAAACAGAGATCACTTCACAATTTGGCTGCCGGGCATAGTTGGCGGCAAGCGCCAGTCCACGTGCGTTCACGCCCATCATGCCCACTTTAATACGCTCGTTAGCCCCCATGATACTGGCGTAACTTTTGGCGCTAAAAGATGGTAAAATCCCTCCAAGGGCCACTACTGCCGACCCTTTCAAAGTGTTTTTCAGAAATGCTCTGCGAGACTTTTTCATATATCCCTGGTTTGATCATTTAAAATGTTTATGCTTCTTTGCCTTTTCGAACATCTCCTTTAAAGCCACAGGCGCCCCGTTTTTCCTTTTACTCTCATCAGCGGCTTCCATAAAAGCCAGTATCTCCAGTGTTTCTTCCTCCGGTACCGGCGATTTACCCGTTCTGAAAAAGGTAGCGATCTGTAACATCAATGGCTCGTACCCGCCAAAAGGACCTAATATAGTGTTCCCCTTCTCCCCGAATACCGTTCCTCCATACTCGCTCTTACCGGTGCGGTTGCCACGGAATGTGCCGATGCGGTTATCTTCCCAGATCCCCACCGCCACATCCGTTCCTGCTGTAGAGGCTCTGCTGACACTCTTACAACCGGCGCCCATCACGGCAAAAAGCGTTTCCACCCCATGAATACCATACCAGAAAAAATCGATGTGGTTTTTCTCCAATGCACACGGACTGTAAGCATCAGCGCCCAGCACTTTGCCCACAACGCCTTCCTTTACTTTGATCACACTGTCCATATACCTTAATGAAGAACTGGAAAATACAGGCGTATTATATTCCCTGGCAGCAGCAAAAATCGCCATCGCTTCCGCCAGCGATCCGGCCATCGGTTTATCAACAAACACTTTTTTTCCCGCTTTCAGCGCCGGTAAAGCCTGCTGCAGATGGGGGCGTCCATCGTTTGATTCCACCAATACCACATCTACCTTTTCCAGCAATGCGTTTATAGAATCAACAATCTCCACCCCCAGCTTTTTTACCTCCTCTACAAAACCAGGCATACGTTTCAGATTGTTCTCAATATCCGCGCTCGGCTGCGGATATGCAGCCACCACCCTGAAACCAGCCAGGCCGGGCGCCGGAGCAGGATTATTGAATCCTTTTGTAAATGCAACAGCATGGGACGAGTCCATACCAATAATACCAATGCGGATCTCATCTGCAGGAAATGCTTTTGCAGCAAGCGGGCCCGCTACCGCAGCTAAACCAATGCCCGCACCGGCAGAAGAAATTGTTTGAAGGAACCTGCGACGGTCATAGAATTTCGTCATGTGGAATAAAGTATGATCAATGAAAAATGATGAAAAAAATTACAGTTACGCGGTTGATCGGCTATTTTACGGGTACGTTACCGGAAATTAGTAAACATTTATTAAAACACCAATCTTTTAAAGAAATAAACCCCTACTATTTCTTCATAATGTATGAAAAAATGTCTCTTACTTCCTGGTCCGACAAATGATCCAGGATCCTTTCCGGCATCACCGACACCTGCTGCGCTTTCATTTCTTTTATCCGGGCCGCAGAAAGAATAATATCCTTACCCCCTACCGGCTGAAGCGTGATCGCATCTCCATTACGGGATACGATCTTTCCTTCCAGGGTACGGCCATCTGTAGTCACTACCCGGTGAATCACATAACCTTCCCTGATATCCGCATTGGGGTCAATAATATTCAGCAGCATACTGCTGATATTGTTCCTGTCGTAGCCGGTAAGCTCCGGGCCAATTGTTCCGCCTCCATCAAATAAACGATGACAAACACCACAATTATTTGTAAACAGTACTTTCCCTTTTTCCATATTACCGGAACCCGATTTGATGATCTTCATATATTTGGCGATGCGCTCATTCTTTTCTTCAGAGGTAGCCAGCTTCACATTTGGCCATAAGCGGTTCACTCTTTCTCCCATCTGCGGATCTTTGAGCAATTTAAACCTGCGGGCCGCGGCTTCCGTAACATCTCCCTTATTAATAACTTTAGTTTTCTCAATGGCATCCAGGAATACATTTGCCCACACCGCCCTGCTGGACACCAGGTCTATTGCGGCATTCCGTACTCCTTCATCACCCCGGTACTGCGGATAGGCAGCCACCACACTGCTGCCGATCTCTGGATTATCAAAATATTGCAACGCCTGTATAGCGGTTTGCTTCAACGCTCCTGATGAGGCGCCGGCGCCTACCACTTTTAATAAAATGGGCACCGCCTTTTCCTGGCCGGTTTCACCCATTATTTTAATATAAGCCAAACGGTGCTGCATATCTGCTTTTGTATCCGCAACCACCTTAATAGCCTGATCCACCACTTTTGCATCGCCCTGCCGTAAACCTAACGCTAACGGACCTCCGAAAAGCTCATTCTGATAAGGCTGTATGGCATGGGTAAGCGCCGGCGATAAACCAGCTACGTCGCGCCCGCGAAGCCCCTCGCGTAACCCGTCGATCAGCAGTTTAGCTACCTGCCTGGAAGGCGCCGTTTCAATTAAGCGGGCTACCGCTGCAAAATTCGCTTCGCCGCCCGCCATGGTATAGCGTTGTACCAGGCGTTTTAAAATGGTTTGCTGAACGGTTTGGCGCTGCCATATCTTTGGATGTTTGAACATCGCCAGCACCCGGTCCCTGTCCGTTTCTGCTTTGTTTTCTATTGCCCACCAGGTTAAGAGCGGAATATCCGCATCCTTTGCGTCATCATTGCTTTTCAGTAATCCTTCAACCATAGCAACAGCCACATCGCCTTTCAACCTTTTTGCGGTGCAGGCTATCTGGCTCCTTACTTCCGGGTGCATTTCCGAAGCCGCCAGCCGGATCAACCGTTTGGAAACAAGCGGAGACACCGCTCCCCCATCTCCGGATAAACGCACCGCCCAGCTCCTTACATAAGGGTCTTTATGCCCCAGCGCCATGATGGCTGTTTCATCGTTCCATCCCCCACTCCCGTTTATGGCCCATAATGCCTCCAGGGCTACCTGCCCTTCACCGGATTGAAGCAACGGTAATAATGCAGGCAGGAATGATCTGTCTTTCCGGTTGGCAAACTGTAACTGTGCCTGCTGACGGAACCATTTATTCTCCCCTTTTAATAATTGTATCAATTGAGCGCCGGAATACCTGCTCAGATCAAACTTTGGC
>JBCNPS010000017.1:0-27075 GCA_039593235.1 Chitinophaga sp.
TCCTGGTAAATTCCATTGCGGGGTTATGTGGTCAGGCGGCAAAACATGCCATTGTACTTGATGTGAAATTTGCCGGTCCTTTGTTGCTGGCGGTTATTGCGGGTGGCCAGATTGGTGCACGGCTAAGCGCAAAAGTGCTGAACCCGCGCTGGGTAGCAGGTGCAACGGCTTTGCTGATATTGTATGCGGGTGTGCAGATGTTGCTGAAGTAGTGCTATAAGAACGCGAAAATGTAGGTGTTGGCCGTCAACTCTGCAGGTATTGGGTTATCCGCCTATCACCGACATGCTCTCCATATTTTTCTCCGTGTGATGTTGTTCTGCTTCGAAGCCATCGGCAAACCGCGCGTGGATGGCCGATTGTATGGCTGGCAGCAGGAGATGTTGCCGGCCTTCTTCTCTCATCATCTCTTTTACATTCAATACATCATTACCATACAGGCATGTTTTCATACTACCGGTAGCGGATATACGAAGCCGGTTACAGGTGCCGCAAAAAGTACGGCTATAGGCAGGAATAACGCCTATATTGCCTTTATGGCCGGGAATGTGATAGTTGAGGGAAGTGGAATGAGGCGCATCCGCTGTTTTTTGCAGCGTATAGTCTTCACCGATAGCAGAAAGGATCTTGTGATAGTTCCATACAATCCCTGAAAATGAGTGTCCCTGCCCATTAAAAGGCATTTCCTCTATAAACCTTACTGATAATGCGTTACTACGTGTAAGTTCGGTAAACGCGCTTAGTTCATCGGTATTCACATTTTCCATCACCACTGTATTGATCTTTACCTGCATATTATGTTGCAGCAGGCTTTCCAGCGTATCCATTACAGCGGTAAACCGGTTGCGGCGGGTGATCTGAAGAAAACGGCCGGCCTGTAAGGTATCCAGGCTCAGGTTGATATGTGTGATTCCCAGTTGCTGCAAGGCAGGAATATAAGCCTGTGTTAATACACCGTTGGTGGTAATGGCAATTTCCCGGATACCGGGAATCGCTTTTATTTTTTCCAGCAGGTTCATTAAACCCGGGCGCAGAAAGGGTTCTCCACCGGTGATCCTTATTTTGGAAATACCCGCAGCGGCAAGTGTTTGCAGTAGCTGAAGAATTTCGCTGTCGGTAAGTAATTCCCTGCGTTGCACAAAATGCATATGCTCCGGCATACAGTAGGTACAGCGGAGATTGCACCGGTCTGTAACCGACAGGCGTACGTAGTCTATGATACGATGATGTGCATCTGTGAGCATTGCTATCAGCAGTTTTTGCCGGCCATCGGGTTGTCGAATGCCTGGCTGTCGTCCTCGTTTCTGTCTGTAAGACATTTAAAATCTTTCTCCACCAGGATGGTTAGCTCCGAGCCATCGGCATTGGGCAGCACCAGTTCAAAGCCTACCTGGTCGGGTGTATACCAGGCAGCAAGACGGGTAAGCGGCAGCAGCAGGTGTACACCGTCGTGCTCCATCTTTATAACAGGATCAGCAATATCCTTTCCCCGGAGGCAGAAATGAAGGCTACCGGCGCCTATATGCGTAATTGATTCCACTTTCCCGGTAGTTTCCAGGAGTTCCACATCTGCTTTGTCCAGGCGGTATCTTATGCTGTTGCCTCTTAACCTTATTTTCATAAAATTGATTTTCTGCCACATTAAAATTACTACTTTATCGGGGCTATATTGTAGTTTTAACCAACAATTTACGGAGTATGGGTATATTATTGTTCGGAGCGGCCAAAGACATTGCCGGTGTACCGGTACTCAACAAACCGGAACATATTACAGATGTAGCCACCCTGAAGGCCTGGTTGTTTGAATTATATCCTTCGCTGCAGCAGCTCCGGTCCGTGATGATAGCGGTAAACCGGACCTATGCAACTGATACACAGGTAATAAGCAGCCAGGATGAAATTGCGGTGATTCCGCCGGTGAGTGGAGGCTGAGTGTTGTTTTTAGTTTTAGTATTTAAGAGATGGAAATATTAATAGATATTAAAGATACCATTACCGTGCAGGAAGCGCTGGACTTCATCCACGCGCCGGAATGCGGCGGGGAAGTGATTTTTTCCGGCACCGTGCGTAATCATACCAAACAACGGCCGGTATTGAAATTATTTTATGAATGTTATGAGGCGATGGCTATTTCAGAAATGCAGAAGATAGCAGCGCAGGTAGCAGAAAAATGGGATGTGCAGCGCCTGGCTATGCTTCATGCCGTTGGTGACAAGTATCCCGGCGATATCGCGGTGGTAATAGCGGTGGCTTCCGCCCACAGGGGGATTGCTTTTGATGCCTGTGAATTTGCGATAGATACCCTTAAAGAAACTGTTCCCATCTGGAAAAAGGAATTTTTTGCAGATGGTGAAATTATATAAATAGTAGCCCCGGCCCAACGTTTGCACCCGGGGAAACCAGCCAGCAATTGACATCTCCGGAATTTAAACTTATTACCGGTTAACAATCCCCGGTCGGTTTATTTCTCCAGGTCTTTCAGCGCTTCCGCCTTTTCTTCGGGCGTGTTGGCATTAAACTGTTCTGCTGCATACGGATTGTGAAAAAGTGCGATCTCTGTATTCAGCATGGTTTTGCGTGGACAATTTTTGCCCGCATTTACATTTTCCTGTAATGAATGTAATCCTGCCGGTTCCCAGATGGAAATAAGTGGTTCCGGGAGATTGTTTACCGGGCTTATGAAAGTAGTAGCTGCTTTGCCGGCATCACGGGAGGCGATGAGTAATTCAAGACTTTGTTTGCTGAGCAGGGGAAGATCGCAGGCGATGACCAGCCAGGCGGTTTCCGGTTGCAGTGCGTGTGCGCTCAGCAACCCGGCAGACGGTCCGCCGAAAGGCACCGAATCGGGCACCAGGTACGGATAACCATCAAAATCTGCCTGCTGTTCTCTCCGGCAGGAAATATATACTTCCGGCAGCAGCGATTGCAACAAAGTAACGAGGTATTGCCATTGGGGCATACCATGATAGTGGATGCTGCTTTTATCTTCCTGCATACGGGTGCTGAATCCGCCGCAGAGTACCAGTCCTTTTAACGGCGCGTTGTTACCGGGTATAGTCATGTTTACCACCTGTTTTGCTGATGAGTTTTGTTTCCCGGATGATCATATCCTGGGTAAGGGCCTTGCACATATCATAAACGGTAAGTGCCGCCACACTGGCGCCGGTAAGCGCTTCCATTTCCACGCCTGTTTTACCATTTGTTTTTACCGTGCAGCGGATCACTGCTTCTTCTTCTTCCATGTGTATTTGTACATCGCAGCCGTCCAGCAGCAAGGTATGGCAAAGCGGGATAAACTCCGGTGTCTTTTTTGCCGCCATGATGCCGGCAATAATAGCGGTTTGGAACACGCCACCCTTGCGGGTTTGGATATCCTGTCCGTGAAACTGGTCACGTATCACCTGCGGCAGGTACACACGGCTCTCGGCAACGGCTATACGATAAGTATCCAGTTTGCCGCTGATGTCTACCATGGCAGGCTGGCCGCTTTCGTTCAGGTGTGAAAAAGCATTACTTGATTCATTGGACATAATATCATAAATTTAAACAAGTTCACTTTACACAAAAGTAATTCAAAATGATGTTGACTGTTGCTGCTGCATTTAAGGCTGTGATGCAAACTGTGCGGGACCTGGGAACCGAAACGGTGCCTTTTGAATCCGCCGCCGGCCGTATTTTGCGGGAGCCTGTACTGGCCGACAGGCCCTTTCCGCCATTCGACCGGGTAACCATGGATGGCATTGCTGTTAATTACGACAGCTTTGCCCGCGGTCAGCATATTTTTGGTGTGGAAGATATACAGGCTGCGGGCACACCGCAGCTACAGCTTTCCAACACTGCCAACTGTATTGAGGTGATGACCGGCGCCGTATTGCCGGAAATGACAGATACGGTGATTCAGTATGAACACCTTACGCCCTCTGAGCATGAAGGATTTCGCCGTTTTACGGTGCATGGTGTTGTAAAGAAAGGGCAGAACATCCATAAAAAAGGTTCGGACGTAGATGCAGGGTCTATCCTGATAAAGCCCGGCACGCTTATAGGCCCGGCAGAAGCCGGTGTACTGGCCACGGTAGGGCAAACCACGGTGGAAGTAAGCAAACTGCCGCGGGTAGCAGTGATTGCCACCGGGAATGAGCTGGTGGCAGTACATGAAACACCGGAGCCCCACCAGGTGCGTATTTCCAACATTTACAGCCTGCTGGCTTCGCTGGCGCAATTGGGCATTACCGCCCGTTATGTGCATTTACCCGACGATGAAGCGGAAATGAAAGATCAGCTCCTGCCCCTGCTGCAGGAAACGGATATATGGATCAGCTCCGGCGCCGTAAGCGCCGGGAAATACGATTTCCTGCCTGCTGTATTGGAACAGCTGGGTATGCAGCAGGTATTTCATAAAGTACAGCAGCGGCCCGGGAAGCCTTTCCTGTTTGGCAACTTTGAAAACGGTCCTGTTGTGTTTGCCTTGCCAGGCAACCCGGTATCAGGCTTCATGTGTTTTTACCGGTATGTGCACGCATGGATACAATCCGCTATGGGCGCAGCTTTGCCCGAACCCTGCTATGCACAGCTGTCGGAGAAGGTGATTTTTGATGCGGCATTGGAATATTATTTGCCGGTAAAATTGCAATCACAGCCCAATGGTATGTTATTGGCTATACCACAGCCCTACCAGGGCTCAGGCGATCTGGCTAGTTTGCTGAAAGCCGATGCGTTTCTAACCCTGCCGCTGGAGCAGGATGTTTTTGAAAAAGGAAGCAGTTACCAGGTGTGGCGGTTCCGTTAAGCAAACGTTCCCGGTGATTTTTCAGTGGAACGCCCCCCGACTGGTTAAACCCGTTCTGCATTTGATAGTCTCACTACAAATAAATGCTTATGGCTGAAGTTGCCCGTAAAATTCAGATGCAACATCTCGCCTGGCGCGCTGGCTTCGGAGAAACCCTCCCTGTGATCTCCCACTGGGAAAGCAAACGGCGGGAAAAAATTGTGAATAAGGTGCTTATCGGGCCTGCAAGAGCGTCAGTTACTTCTGTAGATGTAGTAGCCGCAGATGACCTTCCGGATTACAGGAAGCAGAAAACAATGACCCAGGAGGAAAAGAAGGCAGTACGAAAAATGAATGACGAGGGCATTAAAGACCTGAATGTATCATGGGTGAACGCGATGGTACACAGTGAACATCCCCTCCGGGAAAAGATGAGTCTTTTCTGGCATGGTCATTTTGCCTGTCGTACACAAAATGTATTATTCAACCAGCAGCTGTTGTCGGTAGTGCGTGAAAACGCCATTGGCAACTTTGGCGATCTGCTCAGCGCAGTGTCCAAAAGCCCGGCCATGCTGCAGTTCCTCAATAATCAGCAGAACCGCAAACAACATCCCAACGAAAACTTTGCCCGCGAAGTGATGGAATTATTCACCATGGGAAGGGGCAATTATTCAGAACAGGATGTGAAAGAAGCTGCAAGAGCCTTTACTGGTTGGGGTTTTGATGAAACAGGCACCTTTGTTTTCAGGGCGAAGCAGCATGACGATGGCATAAAAAATTTCCTGGGAAAACAAGGAAATTTTAATGGAGATGATGTATTGAAAATATTATTGGAACAACGGCATACTGCGAGGTTCATTACTGCAAAAATATACCAGTACTTCGTATCAGAAACGCCTGATGACGAGCGTATTAACGCATTGTCTGAAAAGTTTTACCAGGCGGGTTATAACATCAAATCGCTGATGAAGGAAATATTTATGGCCGATTGGTTTTACGATTCCAGTATTGTGGGTAACCGGATCAAATCGCCTGTGGAGTTGCTGGCAGGGATCCGCAGAACCATTCCCATGACCTTTGAAAAGGAAGAAGTGATGTTACTGTTCCAGCGGGTATTGGGACAATTACTTTTTTATCCGCCCAATGTAGCAGGATGGCCTGGCGGACGGAGCTGGATAGACAGTTCCAGCCTGATGTTCCGCCTGCGTGTGCCCCAGGTAATATTGTATTCCCAGGCCTTTAATGTGAAGCCCAAAGAGCTGACCCCTGAAATGGGCGATGGCGCTAACTATAAAATGACCCTGCAGATCAACGATTTCCTGAAACGGCAATTTGCAAAAAAAGTGAATGCAAAGGTAGACTGGGACCCTTATGTAGCAGGGTTTGAGAAGGTGCCGAGAGAAAAACTGGCCGATGAAATTGCAGGCGTTTTATTACAGCAGCCTGGCAATGTAAGCCGGTCGTTGCTGGAGAAATACGCCGATAGCAGCAGCCGGGAAAACTATATTAAAACAGTAACGATTGATGTGATGAGCACACCGGAGTATCAATTGTGTTAACTACTAACCGCTAAAAGTAATGCTATGCTGATTCTCAACAGGCGCCGTTTTTTACAGGTAGGTTCACTGGCTTCTGCGGCGATGATGATGCCAAAGTTCCTGAAAGCGCTGGAAAGAGGCCACCTGGTGCCTCCGGGTAACAAAGTGTTGGTGATCATTCAATTGTCCGGTGGTAATGATGGGTTGAACACCGTTATTCCCTACCGTAACGATATTTATTATAAAGCGAGGCCGTCGCTGGGGATTAAAAGGGAAGCCGCCCTTTCACTGAATGATGAACTGGGGATCCATCCTGCGCTGAAGGGCTTAAAGGCTTTGTATGACGATGGTGCGCTCGGCATCCTCAATAACGTAGGCTACCCTAACCCCGACCGCTCGCATTTCCGCTCTATGGACATCTGGCATTCTGCCAGCCAGTCGAACGAATACTGGTCCGATGGCTGGATAGGCCGTTACCTCGATGCACAATGTAAGGGATGCGATAAACCTACCCAGGCCCTGGAAATAGACGACACCCTGAGCCTGGCCTTAAAAGGCGACAACGACAAAGGGCTTGCAATGACCGATCCTGCAAGGCTTTACGGTACCAGCAATGATAAATATTTTGCAGAGCTTCTAAAGCAGCATGCCGGCGGAGACGATCATCATAACAATGCGGATTACCTGTATAAAACGATGGGTGAAACCATTTCCTCCGCAGCCTATATCCAGCAACAGTTTAAAACATATAAGTCTTCCGCTCCCTATCCCAATACAGAGCTGGGGAGGAACCTGCGAACCATTGCCAACCTGGTGATGTCGGATATCAACACGAAAGTATATTACGTATCGCATGGCAGTTTTGATACCCATGTAAACCAGCAGGATCAGCAGGCCCGCCTGTTTGGCCAGTTGAGCGATGCGTTAACCGTGTTTACGGACGACCTGAAAAACAATCGTCGTTTTGAGGATGTGGTAGTAATGACTTTTTCTGAATTTGGGAGAAGGGTAAGTCAGAATGCCAGCGGAGGCACCGATCATGGCACCGCCAATAACATGTTCCTGGTGGGTGGCGGCTTGAAACAGCCGGGGCTTATCAACAGCGGCCCTGACCTGCTTAACCTGAAAGACGGGGACCTGCAATATCAGGTGGACTTCAAAAGCGTGTATGCCACCCTGTTATCCAGCTGGCTGGGCGCCGATGATAAGGCGATACTGAAAGCGGAGTACCCGCATTTGTCGTTTGTTTAACGCGGAATTTGTCTGACTCAGGATTAAACTGATTACGCTGATTACGCTGATTTGATTACTTTGGATTTAAAATGATTTGGGGAGATTTGAGCGAAAGTATTCGCTTAAATCTCCCCAAATCATTTTAATCATTATAAAATCCTAAAAAATCAAATCAGCGTAATCAGCGTAATCAGTTTAATCCTGAGTCAGACAAATTCCGCGACAATCGCCGAAGGCGATTCGCTCACTGCCCCTGTTGGGTTACGCTCGCCCTGAAGGCCCCGTCTTTTGTGATGCGTGGCCCGCCAACACCGGTGGCATCTTTTAGTGTGCCGGAAAAAGTGCCTTCCACTGCCTGGTTGTCTATATTGGTGATGGTGATAACGAAATCAGTGCTACCTGCTGAAGTAAGGTTGCTGTAGTAAGTGCTGTTCAGGGAAATGAGCATACCATTGCCTTTTTTAGTGGCCGGGTACACGCCTGGTGTAAATGGCATGGCTGCAGTAGCCAGTGTAAACGTAATTACATCGCCGTTGTAGCTCTGGCCGGTGATTTCCATGGTAGGATAATCATTGTCCGGGTTTTCATCCGTTAAGTTGGGCAAAGTGATAATGCCCTTCGGATTTTCTGAAAGATAAACCCTGTCATCCAGCTTCAATGATATAAATCTACGTTGACGGCTATCGTTCTTATCCTTATCGCAGGAAGTGCCCAGTAAAACAATGGCGCTGAGCAATGCAGTAACTAATATGCGCATAGGTTATATTATAATCTGTTTTAATTGATCCGCGGCTAAATTAAACATTTAAAAAATAAAAAACGGATGCCGGTAATGGATTGTTACACCCTGTTACCGGCACCGGTATGATCTTGAAAAGTATCGATCTAGGCTTTGCGGGCGGTACGGTACAGGTACCAGCCCATAAACGCAAAAAAGGCGCATCCTATTATGTAGTAGCCACTCTGCCCGAGGATATTTGTGAGCAGCTGTTGATTATTAAGCCTGGCAAGGATTACGGCCGACCAGTCGAAGCCCGCCAGGATGGCGATGATCACGCCGGCCACTGCGCCCCCGGCTACAAGACCTGTGGCAAAAAGATTGCCTTTACCCAGTTCTTCCTCTTCCGGGGATACCTTTTTATTGGCTTTCTTTTGCTGATGATCAACCACACCACGAATAGCGCCACCAACAAAGATGGGCAATGTAGTGGATAAGGGAAGATAAGCGCCCACCGCGAAAGAAAGCGAATTAACACCGCACAGCTCCATGGTAACAGCAAGAAAAACTCCTACCAGTACAAATTGCCAGTCGAGGTTAAAAGAAAGGATTCCCTTTGCCAGTGTAGCCATGAGCGTGCCCTGCGGGGCGGGATAGTATGCGCTGCCGATTGCATGTTCGGTAACGCCATGCGCTATCATATCTGCCGTAGGCTTATCAAGGAACTTTACTGTTAAACCAATTACCACGGAGGAAACAATGGCCCCAATGAACAATGCAATTTGCTGGTACATGGGGGTAGCGCCTACAATGTAGCCTGATTTCAGATCCTGGGAAGTACCGCCGGCATTTGCTGCTGCAATACAGATCATACCGCCTACTACCAGCGCCATGGGTTCATACACTTTACCGGTCCAGCCAACAGCAATAAACACCAGGCAGGTGCCCATCAGTGTAGCGATGGTCATACCGGAAATCGGATTATTTGACGAGCCTATGAGGCCCACAATGCGGCTGGAGACCGTAACGAAGAAGGCGCCGAATACTACCACGAGCAAGCCTACCAGCAGTTTTTTACCGATAGAATCGCCCGGAAGCTGCGGCAGGAAAGCCATCAGCAGGATGAGTGCGATACTGCCAAACAGCACTACTTTCAGGCTGAGGTCTTTTTCTGTTCTTGGCACATTCCCTTTTGCATCTTTATTACCAGGGCCATCTTTGATAGCGCCCAGGCTGCCTTTGAAAGAGGAAATGATAGTAGGAATGGTTTTTAAAAGGGTGATGAATCCGCCTGCAGCTACGGCGCCGGCGCCGATTTGCCTTACATAGGCGTAGTACACAGCGGATGAATAATCGGAGAAGGTGTGCGTAAGCGGGTTCCAGTCGCCCTGCCCGCCTGGTGTTTGCAGGTTGGCGAGGTAGCCTATTTTCACCAGCTGGGTAGCAATCATATCAGCCGGCAGCAGTGATGCCAGTAAAGGAATGAGCGCCAGCCAGGACAGTACGCCGCCGGCTACCAGTACCCCTGCAATACGCGGACCGATGATATAACCCACACCCATATACTCCGGTGTGATATCGGCGCTGATCTTGGCGGAAGGGAAAAATTTGCTGGCCTGTTTGGTCATGTATTCCGGTGTTTCGGCAATTACATGCAGGATCTTTTGCAGGATGGCATAGGCAAAGGCAAAGCCCAGGCCATAGAAGGCAGTTTTGGCAAAGTCGCCGCCCTTCTCCCCGGCTATTAAAACATCGCCGCAGGCGGTGCCTTCCGGGTATGGAAGGGTTTTATGTTCTTTTACGATCAGCGATTTTCTTAGGGGGATCATCATCAGTGTACCGAGGATACCGCCGAAGATGGCCAGGATAAGTATGGTAAAGTAGTTGAAGAATTGGGCGCCGCCCCCATCGCTCAGGAACAGGAAGCCCGGAAGCGTGAATACTACTCCCGCAGCTATGGATTCGCCGGCAGATCCGGTAGTTTGGATGATGTTGTTTTCCAGGATGGTGGTATTGAAGAACTTTCTTCCTAAGGTAATGGCAATAACAGCGATAGGGATAGATGCAGAAACGGTAAGACCTGCTTTCAGCGCAAGGTACACCGTGGCGGCGCCGAAAATGATACCAAATACGCAACCAAGCAAAATGGATTTCAGTGTAAATTCCTTCATTTGTACGCCGGGTGCAACAAAGGGTTTGAAGTTGTTATCAGACATAAGACTGTTTATGGATTACAGGTAGAGCTATTATAATGAATGAATTTACTTTTAAAAAAGGAAAGGAGGAAAGTTCTCAGCTTTCCTCCTTTCTTTTTATAATGAGATCGACTTACCGGACACCATGCATCCACTTTTTCAGGAAGCTGGTAGAGAGGAACAGCAGTACGGCAGCGCCGCCTGGCAGGATCACAAACACCATGAAAAACTCATAGAGATTGTGGATGGTGAAACCTGCGAAGGTAGGGTAATGTGCAGCCAGTTTAAGTTCGTGTAATTTATCCAGCTGCTGCGCAGTGGCAGTGATCGTACCATCGAGGATGCCTTTCAGATCGATACCGTTTTGGGTAGCGAGTTGATATTTATCTACAGTGGGAGGCAACAATGCGCCCAGGGTACCGGCCAGTGCATAACCGGCGGCATTGGCAAGGAACCATACGCCCATGAGCAGGGAGGAGAAACGATGAGGCGCCAGTTTTGCTACCAGCGACAACCCGATTGGCGACAGGCACAATTCGCCGAGTGTATGAAAAAGGTACATCAGGATCAGCCAGCTAACGCCCAGTTTTTCGTTAGGGCCGAGGCTCTTCATTTGCAGGGCAATGATAAAGAAGCCGAATGCCAGCAATGCCAGCCCGATGGACTGTTTCATTGGTGAGATAGGCTCCAGGTTACGCTGTTGTAATTTAAGCCATAACCAGCTGAAAGGCAATGCAAATACGATGATGAAGATAGAGTTGGCGTTCTGAACGAAAGAAGGAGGCATATCCCAGCCCAGGAGGCGGCGATCTGTTTGATAATCAGCTACAAAGGTAAGGGAGGAACCGGCTTGTTCAAAGCAGGCCCAGAAGAAGATAACGAAGAAGGCCACGAAATAGATAACAGTGATTTGTTGTCTTTCTACTTTGGTGATGGATTTATCGGTAAGGATTAATACAGCAAGACTGATACCGGCTGCATATATAAATGGATACACCCAGGATTTGATCGGGTTGGGATCGAGCGACAGGTAATGGATGCCAAAGAAAAGGGCTACCATTAAAATGAGTACGCCAACAATGGCGCCGGTAGTGAATTTGGCTTTATCGGCTTCGCCGGTGGTAGTGGCAGGTTTGGAAAAATCGGGTTTGGCGCCGATGGCTTCTCCGTTTGGTTTTACCACGTACTTATCTTTCAGGAAGAAGAACAGGATGGTGCCCAGGAACATAGCTATACTGGCGGCGAGGAATCCCCATTTGAAAGCGCTTACCATCCTTACACCGTCTACTTTTACATCGCCAAGGATAGGGCAGATGAGCATGCCGAGGAAGGCGCCCATGTTGATACCCATATAAAAGATGGTGAAGGCGGAATCGAGGCGGCCATCGTTTTTAGGATAAAGCTGGCCTACCATGGAGGAAATGTTGGGTTTAAAGAACCCGTTGCCTATGATGATAACGAAGAGGGCGAGCCAAACGATCATTTTGGCCGTTTCCACGTTGGTAGCATAGAGAATGGCGCTGAGCACCATAAGGAGCTGGCCCACGCCCATTATAAAACCACCTAATATAATACAGTTCCTGTTACCGAGATACCTGTCGGAGATGTATCCTCCCAGCATAGGGGTAAGATAACATAAGCCAAGAAAGCCGCCATAGATGATAGAG
Organism: Chitinophaga sp.; assembly: GCA_039593235.1. Taxonomy (GTDB): domain Bacteria; phylum Bacteroidota; class Bacteroidia; order Chitinophagales; family Chitinophagaceae; genus Chitinophaga. Next base: position 12,117 of record JBCNPS010000017.1, read on the forward strand.
GAATCTGCTTCTGAGAAAGCCAGTGCGTTTACCATGAAGAGCGTTAGCAACGCCCGCATGCCATAAAAATTGAAACGTTCCCACATTTCTGTGGCAAATAATACTGAGAGCCCTTTAGGGTGGCCCTTCTCCGAGGCAATAGGGGACTCTTGTGCAACAGTAGTTTGCATCATAAATTGGTTAGTTTTAGCAATAGTTGTTTAGATTTCGTAAACCTTTAAATGTGGCAAGTTAAATAAAATCGTTAATCTCCGTAAAAAAATGGTATAAATGCTCATTTTTTGCGGTTTTTTGATCTTTCTTTGCACTTTCTTTCGCATCTGCATTTATTAGGCAATTCATATGAACATACTATTACTTGGAAGTGGTGGCCGGGAACACGCACTGGCTCTTAAAATGTCACAAAGCACCCTTTGCGGTCAGTTATTTATTGCACCGGGTAATGCCGGTACCGCTCAATGCGGCACGAACATTAACATGGGGGTAAGTGAATTTGAAAAGATAAAGGCCTTTTGCCTGGAGAATGCGATAGACATGGTGGTGCCCGGATCAGAAGAAGCCCTGGTGAACGGGATCTACGATTTTTTCCGGAATGATCCGCAGCTGCAGCATATCCCTGTACTGGGCCCTTCGAAGGAAGGCGCGCAGCTGGAGGGAAGTAAGGCTTATGCCAAGCTGTTTATGGAAAGGAATAATATCCCTACTGCTGCTTACCGGGAATTTAATGAGCAGAACTATGAAGAGGGCCTGGCTTATCTTCAACAGCACTCCTTACCAATTGTGTTAAAGGCCGATGGCCTGGCGGCAGGTAAAGGCGTGGTAATAGCGGCTACCTACGAGGAAGCGGCGGAAGAATTTGAACAGATGATCCGCTCCGCTAAGTTTGGAGATGCCAGCAAAACCGTAGTAGTGGAGCAGTTCCTCACAGGTATTGAGTTGTCGGTATTTGCAATTACAGATGGGCATACGTATAAGATATTACCTGAAGCAAAGGATTATAAAAGGATCGGGGAAGGCGACCTTGGATTGAACACCGGTGGTATGGGCGCCGTATCTCCGGTGCCGTTTGCCGATGCCGCATTTATGAAAAAGGTGGAGGATGAAGTGATCCGGCCTACAATAGCGGGCCTTTCCAGGGAAGGTATTGTATATCACGGCTTTGTCTTTTTTGGCCTGATTAATGTAGAGGGTTCGCCCTTTGTAATTGAATATAACTGCCGGATGGGCGATCCGGAAACGGAAGTTGTGATGCCACGTTTAAAGAACGATGCCCTGGAACTGTTTAATGCAGTGATGACCGGTAATCTGAGCGGGCAAACCATATACGCTGATGAGCGTGCAGCTGCTACAGTGATGCTGGTATCAAAAGGATATCCTGAAGCATATGAAAAGAATAAGGTGATCAATGGCATCCCGGCGCCGGGGCGCGACCAGGTGGTGTTTCATGCCGGCACGCGGCAGGAAGGCGATGAAGTGCTGACCAATGGCGGCCGGGTATTAGCTATTACTTCCCTGGCATCAGACCTGACAATGGCGCTGGCGCATTCTGTACAAACAGCGGAGCAGATTACATTTGACGGTAAGGTATACCGCCGGGATATCGGCTATGAATTTGTTTAGTCATTGACGGGGCTTTATTTACAGTAGGGAGGACTGGTACAGGACAATTGAAAAGCGGGACTTGTAAAGGCACAATTTTAGGCAGCAGGAACAATTAAAACGGGGTTATCCCGTTCATCTGGTCGGAGCATAAAGAGAGCTGTTACTATGCCGTTTATACAACAAATAACTTTTTTTAATATTTAGCTGTATTATTGCAAGAATATCCATTTTTTGCATCGTATATTCGTTGGAATTATTCATTTTTGCATTCTAATTTTTGACCGTATCAACAATGGGATTTTTTAATTTTTTAACGCAGGAAATCGCGATTGATCTTGGTACAGCGAACACGCTGATAATTCATAATGACCAGGTGGTAGTGGACGAGCCTTCCATTGTAGCGATAGAACGGGCTAGTGGCAAAATTGTGGCAGTAGGAAAAAAAGCCATGATGATGCACGAAAAAACACACGAATATCTTCGTACTATACGTCCCCTGAAAGATGGCGTGATAGCGGATTTTAATGCCGCTGAAGGAATGATCAGGGAACTCATAAAAATGATTTACCCCAAGAAACCCTTATTTGCACCCAGCTGGCGCATGGTGATCTGCATTCCTTCCAGTATTACGGAAGTGGAAAAGAGAGCGGTGCGCGACTCTGCTGAGCAGGCAGGGGCCAAAGAGGTATATCTTATCCATGAACCTATGGCTGCCGCACTCGGTATCGGTATCGATGTGGAAGAGCCGGTAGGTAACATGATCATTGACATAGGCGGTGGTACCACCGGTATTTCCGTAATTGCGCTGGCAGGTATTGTGTGCGACCAGAGTATCCGTATTGCCGGTGATGAATTTACCGCTGATATCATGGAAGCCCTGCGCCGTTATCATAGTCTCCTCATCGGTGAAAGAACCGCAGAGCAGATCAAGATACATATCGGATCGGCCCTGAAAGAACTGGACAATCCACCGGATGATATTCCTGTTAACGGAAGGGACCTGGTAACCGGTATTCCCAAGCAGATCATGGTATCTTACCAGGAAATTGCGGAAGCCCTTGATAAATCTATCTTTAAGATCGAAGAAGCCATCCTGAAAGCGCTGGAAACAACGCCTCCTGAGCTGGCATCAGATATTTACCGCAGGGGTTTATACCTGACCGGCGGCGGTGCACTGCTGCGTGGCCTGGATAAACGTCTTACCCAAAAAATCAAACTGCCGGTACATGTAGCGGACGATCCTTTACGTGCGGTAGTAAGAGGTACTGGTATTGCCCTGAAGCATGTAGGCAAGTATCCGTTCCTGATGCAATAAAACTATTTGTGATCCGGATATGTTGTTAATCCTGTTGGAAGGAACAGCAATGTATCCGGATAACCAAATCCTAAAATAGTGCGCGCTTGTGCGAAATCTAATCATTTTCTTTAGGCGATATTTTAACTTCTTCTTATTTCTGCTGCTGGAAGTGATTTGCATGGTGCTGGTGTTCCAGCATAACAACTTTCAGCGTGCTGCCTACCTCAGTTCCGCAAATGACATCAGCGGAAAATTATATGATAAGTATAATAACGTACAATATTACTTTCACCTGAAGTCGACCAACGACAGCCTCGTGAATGAAAACATGCGCCTGCACAACATGCTCCGTACCAGTTACGACAGCATGATCACCACCAACGGCATCAAAACAGATACCATCCGTCAATACAGCGATGATACCGCACGCCGGGTCATTGGTACACAGATCCGCCGGTACGAGTACTTCTCCGCTAAGGTGATCAACAACTCCATCAATAAGTCTGTTAACTATATTACTATTCACCGCGGCAGCCTGCAGGGTATCCGCCCCAATATGGGCGTTATCAGCAGCAGTGGCGTGGTGGGCGTGGTGAGAAGCGTAAGCGATAACTATGCGGTAGTGCTGTCTATGCTCTCTAAATCCAATTCCGTTTCTATCAGCGCCCGCCTGGGACAGGGAAAGGAAATGGGCTCCGTACACTGGGATGGCGAAGATGCCGGTTATGCCCTGCTGAAAGATGTGCCGAAAAGCGCTAAAATACATAAAGGAGATACGGTAGTGACCAGTGGCTTCTCTGCCCTGTTCCCTGAAAATATCCCCATTGGCTATGTAGAAAGCATTGCCGTGGGAGATAAGGCCAGCACTGCATTTACTATCCGGTTAAAATTGGCTACCAATTTCTTTAACCTGCAATATGTGTACGTGATAGAAAACCTGTTGAAAGAAGAACAACAACGATTGGAAGATTCAACGTATAAGTTGATTAAATGAGTATACTGTTAAGAAATATAATCCGCTTTGTGCTCCTGCTGCTGATTCAGGTGTTTGTGCTCAATGAAATATTGTTGCACCAGCTGGTGAGCCCCTATCTTTATATGCTGTTTATACTGGCGCTGCCCTTCAATCTGCCACGCCCGGTGCTGATGCTCCTGGGTTTGCTGATGGGGCTTTCGCTGGATATGTTTATGAATACACCGGGTATGCATGCCGCCGCCTGTGTGTTCATTGCGTATCTGCGCCCGTTTATTATAAATATCCTATCGCCACAGGGAGGTTTTGAAACTACCCAGAAAACGCCTTCGATGACCAGTATGGGCGTGTCCCAGTTTCTCATCTATGCCGCTATCCTGGTATTCCTGCACCATGCGCTTTTCTTTACACTGGAAGTATTTGGTATGGGCAACCCTTTATACCTGGTGATGAAGATCGTTTTTTCAACACTGGCCAGTCTTTTCCTGATTGTACTGTATGAACTGCTGTTCTTTTCGAAAAAATAGCGGAAAGCGAAAAGCAGAAAGCGAAAAGCGAAAAGCAGAAAGCAGAAAGCAGAAAGCGAAAAGCTATTGTCGCGGAAACCAGGACAAAGGGGAAAAGAAATAAACGATAAACAACAAAATATGGGTGCTTTTAGCTTTTAGCTTTCAGCTTTCCGCTATTTTTGTAACTTAAAATAATTCCGTCCTTAATAGTATGTCAGTATTCAATCAGCCCAGGAAGAGAGTAATACAGCTGATCATACTTGGGATGGTAGTACTGATCATCACCAGGTTATTCTTTCTCCAGGTAGTGGAAAAGAAATACGCCAAGCTGGCGGATGCCAATGCCGTGCTTCGTAAGGTCATTTACCCGAGCCGTGGTATCATCTACGACCGGCAGAACCGCAGCATCCTTGGCAACGATGTATTGTATGACCTGGTGGTTACGCCTGCCAGCGTAAAAAACATTGATACCGGTTATCTCTGTAATATTTTAAAAATAGATAAGGAAGAATTTAGAAAACGGATTGTTACCGCTATTGTTAAGAACGGGCGGGTACGACAATCAGTTTTTGCCCCGCTCCTGGCGCCGGAAGTATTCGGGCAACTGCAGGAAAGTATGTACCTTTTCCAGCCCGGCTTTGAACTGGTGCCACGGCAAATCCGCTCCTATCCTTATTCTGCCGCGGCTAATATCCTTGGGTATATTGCGGAGATCTCCCCCGCCATGTTAAAAGACACTGCTAATTACGCGCTCTATAACTCCGGCGACTATCTAGGCTTTACCGGCCTGGAAAAAACCTACGAAACGGTGCTCATGGGGCAGCGGGGCATACAATACCTGATTAAAGATAACCTGAACAGGCCACAGGGGGCTTATGAGAACGGCGAATTTGACAGTGCGGCGGTAGCCGGCAGGAACCTGCGCCTCTCCCTGGATATTGAACTGCAGGTGCTCGGTGAAAAATTAATGAAAGGCAAATCGGGCAGTATTGTAGCCATCGACCCGCAAACAGGCGGTATCCTGGCCATGGTAAGCGGCCCGAGCTTCGATCCTAACCTGCTCACAGGTCCATACCGGAGCGCCAACTTCAGCAAACTGTACACAGACACTACCAAGCCACTGTTTAACCGTGCTATCCAGGCTACTTATCCGCCGGGATCTACATTTAAACCGATGATTGCACTGGTGGGGCTGGATGAAGGAGTAATTACCCCCAGCTTCGGTTACCCCTGCGGTGGCGCCTATTACGGCTGTTCACGGCCTATCAAGTGCGAACACCATGATGCGGGGCATGCTGCCAACCTGCGGCTGGCTTTATCGCATTCCTGTAACTCCTATTTCTCGCACGTATACCGGCTGAGTGTGGATGCGGCTAAATTCGGAGGAATCAAGGTAGGCGGTATGCAGAAGTGGGCCGATTATATGAACAGCTTTGGCTTTGGTCATAAAGTGGGAATAGATATTCCCAGCGAAGGCCGCGGACTGGTACCGGATAAAAAATATTATGATGCCAGGTACAAAGGCAGCTGGAACTCCTGTACTTCGGTGTTCTTAGGCATAGGACAGGGAGAATTGCTGTTAACACCACTGCAAATGGCCAATGCCATGTGTATTGTGGCCAACCGCGGCTCCTACTACATTCCGCATTTTGTGGCCAGTATTGATAACGACAATACCCATCTCCTGGATAAATACAAACAGAAACACGATGTGGCGCATATCTCTGATACCGCTTACAGCGCGGTTATTCATGGTATGACGGATGTGGTGGAAAGCGGTACCGGCCGTATTGCACAAATTGAAGGTATTACCATTGGTGGTAAAACAGGTACTGCAGAAAACTATGGTATAGTGAACGGCGTAAGAACAAAACTGAAGAACCACGCGGTGTTTGTGGCCTTTGCCCCTGCAGAAAAAGCACGTATAGCCATTGCCGTGATCGTGGAAAACTCCGGTTTCGGTGCGAAATATGCAGCGCCTATCGCCAGTTTGATGATGGAGAAATACCTGAAAGACAGTATCTCTACCAAACGTCAGCCGCTGTTGAAATCAGTGATGGAAACCGTAACAATAGATCAGGCCATGCTGGCTAAATCGCACCTGGATTCACTGAATCAGAACGCAGTTATTAAGAAGAATAAGCCTTAACCAATTATCGAATAAACCGATTAATCAATAATGAACCGCTCGCAAGCCAAACTGACACAAGGGATTGACTGGCCAATAGTTGGCCTGTACCTGGCATTGGTGATCATAGGCATCATGTCTATTTTTGCTGCGGAATACCGGGGGGATGATAATGTGTGGCAGGATATCCTGCACCCAAGTAAAAACTATTCAAGACAGCTGATCTGGTTTGGCGTGTCTGTAGTGCTGGCGGCTATTATATGGTTAACAGACAGTAAGTTCTTTACGGCCACGGCCAATCTCATGTATGCGGGCGGGCTGTTGCTGCTACTGCTGGTATTGGGGATAGGTAAAGATGTAAAAGGATCGCATTCCTGGCTGGTGATCGGTGGATTCCAGTTCCAGCCTGCGGAGCTGACCAAGCTCTGTACCAACCTGGCGCTTGCCAAGTACCTGTCGTCGCAGGAAACAGATTTTACGAAACTACGATCGAGGCTGATCGCCGCTGCCCTGGCCCTGATACCGGCAGGCATCATCATTTTGCAGGATGAAACAGGATTGGCGCTGGTATATTTTTCCTTCTTCCTGGTAATGTTCCGTGAAGGATTGCCCGGCGTGCTGCTGGTAATTGCCTTCTCGGGAATTGTGCTGGTATTGTCGGCCCTGCTGGTTGACCGAACGGTGCTCTTTATTATTTTCACGGTCATCACCGCGCTGGTCATATATTTTATGCGGCGCGAAATAAAACGAAAGCGATCGAAGCTGGCGCTGATACTGGGTATTTATGCCTTCTGCGGATTGTTCGTAATGTTCGTGGTGCCTTTTGTATTTACCAAAGTACTGAAGGATTACCAGGTACGCCGTATTGAGGTGATGCTGGGCAAGGAAAACGATGCGAAAGCCACCTATAATACCCGGCAGAGTATGATTGCCATTGGTTCCGGCGGTTTCTGGGGAAAGGGATACCTGAAAGGCACCCAAACCCGTTACGATTTTGTACCGGAACAAAGTACCGACTTCATTTTTTGTACAATAGGGGAAGATTTCGGCTTTTTCGGCAGTGTTATTTTCCTGGGGATCTATGTAGCCCTGCTTTTCCGGATCATTTTTGTAGCGGAGCGACAGCGATCGACCTTTACGCGGGTGTATGCCTATGGGGTGGCCAGTATTATCTTTTTCCACCTGGCCATTAATATTGCCATGACCATAGGGTTGGCGCCGGTGATAGGTATCCCGCTGCCATTGGTGAGTTATGGCGGATCGTCGCTGATGACATTTACCATGCTGATATTTATATTGCTTCGGTTGGATGCCGACCGCCAGATGGTGTTAAGATAGTATCTTTGCAAAATGGCACGTATCATTCCATTATCAGAAGGGTCATTTACCGTAGACGGGACCAAGAAGTTTTTTCCTTTTAAGCCGGGAACAGATAGTATGCAGGACCGCCCGCATGGTTCGTTACTGGTGGAAATACAACCGTTCCTGGTAATTACCGACCGCGATTATATTTTATTTGACACCGGGTTGGGTTTCCGTAACCCCGATGGCGTATTGCAGATCCATCAGCACCTGATCGACAATGGCATTAATCCAATGGAAATCACCAAAGTATTGATGAGCCATTTGCATAAAGACCACTCCGGTGGCGTTTCTTCCGAAGATCCGATCACGGGGGAACGCACCCTCAATTTCCCCGGCGCTACTTATTATGTGAACAACGAGGAAATGCTTTACGCCGTGGAGCATTCCGGGAAATCCTATCTCTCCGAAGATATTATGCTGTTACAGCAACGGGATAACGTGGTGTTCACTACCGGCAACGGCACTATAGACGGGTATATTCATTACGAGGTAACCGGTGGCCACTGTCCTTATCACCAGGTATTCCTGGTAGATGACGGAGAAGATAAAATATTTTTCGGGGGAGATGTGGCGCCGCAGATATCACAAATGAAAAGCCGGTTTGCAGCCAAATATGACTATGACGGCAAACGAAGCATGGAACTCCGCCAGCAATTCCTGGAGCGTGGCAAACAGGAAGGCTGGACTTTCCTCTTTTATCACGATACCAAAGAACCTTTTGCTAAGTTTTAAACGAAGGTTGTCTGACTCAGGATTACACTGATTACCGGAATTTTTTTAGATTTTATAAAGGATTTTGGGAGATAAGAAGATGTATACGCCGTTTGACAGCTTATTGCTTGCAGGACAGCATACCATTAAAACGTGGGAACAACAGGGCCGGAACTGGGCATCGTATAGTGTTTACCGTCAACAGGCGGCGCATGAACTGTATATTCCGCAAACGGTGCTTAACCTGGTGATACAAGGCGGGAAAAGAATGTACGACGGCAGGCAGGTACATTACCTGCAGGCCGGCGATGTGATGATAATTCCGGCGGGCAGCCTGCTCTGCTCTGAGATATTGCAACCCCGGCAACAATACGGAAGCATTAACCTGGTAATTCCCGATGAGATGATCCTGGCATCGCTCAAAAAAAAGGATATAAAGAACAATGTTCCGGGGCGGGCATTAACCACGCTCCCGGTTAGCCGCCAGTGGCGCCACTTTACACAATCACTTTTGCGCCGGTTTACAAATGGTCACCTTTCAGTTCCTGATCGCCATGATATTATTCCGGAAGCACTTCATCTTATTTCCGGCAACGCACCGGTAAGCGCAATGCTTACCAAAGCCGCCATGTTCCCGCTTCCTGGCGTAATGGAGAAGCTAAGCACCGGTATCGCAGCCGTGCGTTTACTGGAAGAAATGGCTGCAATGGGACATATGAGCACCGCCACATTGAAACGCCGTTTCAGGGATATTTATCATAGTTCTCCCATGCATTGGGTATTGGAAAAACGGCTGCAGATGGCTGGTTTCCTGCTGCGCACCACGGAACAGCCCATCCCGGAAATAGCCTATAGCGCCGGGTTTGAGGATGTGACCCACTTTTACCGGCAGTTCCGCCACTGTTTTAAAGTTACCCCGTTGCAATGGCGTAAAATGGAAACTGATCTTTTCAGCAAATAGGTGTATCTGCCGGCGGCTTATATTGTGTGAAAAAAAGCAATGGAAAGTCTTACCCACATCGGCGAAGCCTGGCTGCAGGCATGGAACTCCCACAACCTCAACGAAATAATGTCACATTATGATGATGGAATTGTTTTTTATTCTCCCTTAATTAAAAAGATCAATAACGATCCTACCGGCCGTATCCAGGGCAAGGAGCAGTTACGCGCTTATTTTAAAAGGGGGTTGGAAGCCTATCCTGATCTGCATTTTGAATTGTATCACATCCTTGAAGGGGTAAATTCCATGGTGCTTTATTACAAGAGCATCAACGATAAATTAAGTACGGAGCTGATGGTGATCAATGAGAAAGGGCTGGTGGTTGAGGTAAGGGCGCATTACAAATAACCGGCAGGATTGAATTGCGGGACGGGTTCCCGTAATTCTTCCTATTGTCGTCTTCTCGGGCCCTGCCCCATCCGGTTCATGCGCTGTGTATTGAGATGGTTAACCATAATGGTCCGGAACTCTCTTTCGCTTTTAAACACCATACCTGCTTTCCTGCCGGGGAGTACCCGCTGAAATTCTGTACTGTAGCGCGATTTGATATCCAGCATCCGTTTCTCGTACTTCAGTTCCTTGTCCATATTTTTCCGGGCAGCGTCATCGGCGTTATCGGAGGCGGTTTTTTCCAGGTCTCTTTTCTGGTGGCGTTCTGCAATAAGTTGTTCTACTTCGTGGGTGTAGTTATTATAAACCGGCCAGAATTTCTGGGCTTCCTCGGGAGTGAGGTTTAATTTCTGTGACAGGTATTGGATCTGTATGGCTTTTATTTTTTCAGCTGCACTTTCGGACGCGGTTTGCTGCGCGTTACTCACACCGGTTTGGGTGAGGAGCACAAACATTGTAATCCATATAAAATAAAAACGTTTCATCATTGTTTTTCAGGTAACACTTCCTTTGATAAATCGGTCCGTTGCAGGTATTTTTCTATAGCTTCCAGTGGAACTGCTTCATTCAGCTGACGTTGCACCGGGGTTGTTTCCACGGAAGTGGCAAAGAAAGCATCATTATCAAAGGGATCTGTGTGGGTTTGCAGGTAATTAACAATATCCTGGTCGTCCAGGGCTTCCAGCTGTTTTTCTATATTGCTATGATGGTTGTTATTGTTGATGACGAACAGGAGGGCGCTGCTACCGATAAATGCGGTAAGACATGCGGCTACGGTCCATTTCAGCCATGTGGCGGTGCGATTCCTGTGTACGGCCCGCAAAGGAGTTACTTCATGGGAATGACTTGCCCGCAGGGATTCAAAATAGCCGGCAGGTACGGTAAAAGGTACCTTTTTGGGTATTGCCGCCAGGAACGGGGAAAGTGTTTCCAGTTCTTCGTTTACAGCAATAAAGTCCGACTGTTCTTCTGCCCGGATCCGTTGCAGGATAACTTTTGACAGTTCATCAAAATAGCCGGCCGGAACGGATGGCCGGTGATGGTTCTGGTCCGCAGCTATTTCTATTCGCAGATCTTCCAGTTGAATTTGCTGTAGGATAGCGGAGGGAAGGTGTTCAAAATAGTCTGCAGGTACCGTAAACGGCATCTCTGCAGGCCAGTTGACGCCCGGAGCTATCTGCAATAATTCATCTGATATGTAAGTCTGCCTGTTCATATTTACTGTTTTTTAGACAGGAAACGGTATTGATAGTTTAATGTGATTTTAATGTTTTGGTAAAATTCTTTAAAAATTACTTAAAATAAATATTTGTAAAATTTATGCTCAGCCGTTGCGGATAAACTCCTCGATTTTCCTGACAGCATGATGATAAGAGGCTTTCAGCGCGCCTTCCGAGGTATCCAGCACCTTGCTCATTTCTTCGTAGGGCATTTCATCGTAATAGCGCAAATTGAATACGAGCCGTTGTTTATCGGGTAAACTGAGGATGGCGCGTTGCAGTTTCCACTCCAGTTTGTTGGGATCGAACTGTGGGTCGGCCCTGAGTTTATTGCTTAAGCCGGTTTCCACTTCCGAGAGGGAAACCGCTGTTTTACGTTTCTGTTGTTCCAGGAAGGTAAGGCTCTCGTTAGTAGCTATTTTATAGAGCCAGGTATACAATTGTGCATCTTCCCGGAAATTTTCCAGGTTTTTCCACACTTTAATAAAAACGTTTTGCAGCACATCATTGGCATCGTCATGATCCATTACCATCCTGCGGATATGCCAGTAGAGCCTTTCCTGGTACTTCCGGATAATAAGGGTAAACCCTTTTTCCTTTGTATCAGTTGCCCGGTATAATGCCAAGAGTGATTTATCGTCCTGTGAAACGGCCATAGGTTAAATGGTTCTAACAGGTTTTAGTTCATTGAATATAAATAAAAACCTGTTCATGAGACGCGGAGATTGGCAGAAGGTTTAATTGCTATCGCCTTCGGCGATTTTAAATTGTCTTGGAGCAGGATTACGCTGATTATAATGATTTTCTTGATTTTGACTTTGGGGATTTTATAAAGGATTAAGGGAGATAAAAGCGAAGTCGCTTATATCTCCCTTAATTATTAAAAAATCAGATTAATCAGTAAAATCAGCGTAATCCTGAGTCAGACAAAATTCACATCGCCGAAGGCGATTACGCTTGTTTCTTACGCTGCATCGCTTTTTCTGCTGCGGCAACGATGTGATCTGCATCGAGGCCATATTTTTTCAGCAGATCCAGTGGTTTACCGCTTTCGCCGAAGGTATCGTTGGTGCCAACGTACTCAATGGGAACGGGTATGTGGCGGGCGGCTACCTGTGCAATGCTGTCGCCCAGGCCACCGAGTACGTTATGTTCTTCGGCAGTAACGGCGCAACCTGTTTTCTTCAGGGAAGCGATCACGGCAGCTTCGTCCAGAGGTTTAATAGTGTGGATATTGATGATTTCCACGCTGTAGCCTTTTTCTTCCAGTACTTTACCTGCTTCGATGGCAATCCAAACGAGGTGGCCACAGGCGAACAGGGTAATATCGGTTCCTTCGTGGAGGATCTGGGCTTTACCCACTTCAAATTTCTGGTCTTCAGGGGTAAAGTTTGGCCATTTCGGGCGACCGAAACGGAGATATACAGGTCCTTCGTAGTCGGCGATAGCGATGGTAGCGGCTTTGGTTTGATTGAAATCGCATGGAACGATCACGGTCATACCGGGCAGCATTTTCATCATGCCTATATCTTCCAGGATCTGGTGGGTGGCGCCATCTTCACCCAGGGTAAGACCTGCGTGGGAAGCGCATATTTTTACATTCTTGTTGGAGTAGGCAACAGATTGACGGATCTGGTCGTACACCCTTCCGGTAGAGAAGTTAGCAAAAGTAGTGGTATATGGTATTTTACCGCCGATAGTTAATCCCGCAGCGATGCCGATCATATTGGCTTCCGCGATACCTACCTGTACAAAGCGGTCAGGAAATTCTTTAATGAAGGCATTCAGTTTCATGGAGCCGAGCAGATCTGCGGTCAGGGCAACTACATTGGGGTTTTTGCGGCCCACTTCTAGTATGCCTTCGCCAAACCCGCCGCGGGTTTCTTTTTCATTTAGTGGTTGAATATCTTTTACCATTGTGGTCTTTTTAAAATTGAAGCGTAAATGTAAACATTAAAAAACGAGGATCCTAGTTGCTCAGCACTTTATTACGCAGGCTCACTTCCCATTGCCAGGCGGTGCGCATACTGTCTTCAATACCGATTTTGGGTTCCCAGTTCAGTTTTTCCTTTGCTTTACTGTTATTGGCGTAGATGGCGATCACATCTCCTTCCCTGCGTGGTCCGGTAGTGTAGTTTAATTTGATGCCGGAAATTTTTTCAAATGCCTTGATGGCTTCCAGCACGGTAACACCGTTGCCGGTACCGAGGTTAAACACTTCGCAGTTGCTGGCATTGCGGTGGTCCAGGAGATACTGGAGCGCTTTGGTGTGGGCGGCAGCGATATCCATTACATGGATATAGTCGCGTACGCAGGAGCCGTCGCGGGTATCGTAATCAGTACCAAATACGGTCATTTTAGGGATTTTCCCGATGGCGGTTTGGGTGATTACGGGAACCAGGTTGTCTGGTTTTCCCAGGGGGAGTTCACCAATCAGTGCCGACTCGTGGGCTCCTACGGGGTTAAAGTAACGAAGCAGGATAGAATTGGTTTCATTTACCCGGCTATAGTCTTCAATGATCTGTTCACCTATCTGCTTGGTGCGTGCGTATGGCGATTGTGCCTCGCCGAGCGGGGTTTCTTCCACTACGGGTAAGGCTTTGGTATTGCCGTAAACAGAGCAGGAGGAAGAGAATACGAGGTTGGGTACATTGTATTCCTTCACGCATTTCAACACGTTGATCAGCGAGGTGAGGTTGTTCTGAAAGTACATCAGGGGCTCATTTACGGATTCTCCCACTGCTTTCAGGGCCGCAAAATGGATAACGCCAACGATATCCCGGTTTTCATGAAATACCGCATTGGTGTCTTCCAGGTTACAAAGATCTACTTTGTAATTGCGTACCTTTTTTCCGGTAATTTTCTCTATACCATCTAATAATTGGGTGGTGCTTCTGATATTACTATCTACAGATACCACGTCAAAACCATTATTGATCAGATCTACAATAGTATGCGCGCCTATATAGCCACAACCACCCGTAACAAGAACCTTCATGATATTTCAGATTTACGTTTATTTGATATTTCAGAAAACTTTTTGATTGAGCACCGTTTCGAGGTAAGCTCCGTAACCGCTTTTCAGCAAAGGTTTGGCCAGCTCCTTTAATTGGGCGGCGGTAATAAATCCTTTACGGTAGGCAATTTCTTCGATACAGGCTACTTTTATTCCTTGTCTTTGTTCTATTACCTGTACAAACTGTGATGCCTGCATCAGTGAGTCGAAAGTACCTGTATCCAGCCATGCTGTTCCGCGCGGTAATATAGAAACTTTTAATTTTCCGCGCTGTAAATATTCTTTATTTACGTCTGTAATTTCGTATTCGCCGCGGGGGCTGGGTTGCAGGTTTTTGGCGATTTCCACTACAGCATTATCGTAGAAGTAGAGCCCGGGTACAGCGAAATTGGATTTAGGCTGTGTGGGTTTTTCTTCGATAGATACCACCTTCATGTCTGCGTCAAATTCCACTACTCCATATCTTTCGGGATCGGATACCTGGTAGGCATATACGATACCGCCGTCGGGGTTGGTGTTATGGGCCAGTTGCGTGCCGAGGCCGGCGCCATAAAAGATATTATCTCCCAGTACCAGTGCTACGCTGTCCTGGCCAATAAACTCTTCACCTATCACAAAGGCCTGGGCCAGGCCATTGGGGGTTGGTTGTTCTGCATAGCTGAGATTCAGTCCCAGTTGCTGACCGTTACCAAAAAGCCGTTGAAAAGCCGGCAGGTCATGCGGGGTGGAGATGATCAGGATATCCTTA
>JBCNPS010000170.1:0-12488 GCA_039593235.1 Chitinophaga sp.
TTATGGATTTGGGACCACCCTTCGTGGCGCGAGCACTTCCGAAACCCCGGATCGACACCGTATACAGGAACTGCGTCCTCCGCGGCTGGACGAGATGCAGTTCCCGGCGCACGTTTTCCAGGGAGGCTACGTCGGCCCGCTGTCCTAATGTAAGCCGGGCGGGATCGCCGGGCAGCACATTGAACAGGAAGAACACCAGTACTACTATACCCAGCAGTACCAGCAATCCATACCCGGTTTTACGAAGCAGAAAACGAAGCATACAGCTGATTATGGTATATCATTATAATGCCATTTCCCTTTGATGGTGCCTTTATCCAGCAGGAGCAGCGCAGGATTGCTTCTGCCGGCGGTTTTAATGGCTACGCCATCCATCTGTACAAAAGGAAACTCCAGGCCATGTTGTTGTTTGAATGCCGCGATTTCCTCTTTGGTGGAAGCGGTTACTCCATATATAATTACTTCCTGGTTCTTCCACTTTTGTTGCAGCGCCTTTATTTTTTCATCCCATCCGCTGCCGGCCTTTTGGGTATTGAGTACCAGGAAAAGATATACCGGTTTGGTTTCAGACAGGATGGCTTCCGTTTGGTTAACGCCATCCAGGTCTGTAAGGATAAAATCTTTGATGGCCGGTTCTGCATTGCCTTTTTTCACCAGTTTATCTTTCCGGTCTACAAATTTCCAGGTACTGTCGGACCAGGGATAGTTATCGGCAGTAAATTCTTTCTTCTGTCCGTCCTTTTCATAAATGAAGATCATTTCGTACACATCAGGTGTAGCGCCCGGAGGCAGCTTCATCTTTTCCGGGATATTGTTGCCTACTTTATAAGGCAGGCAGTCGAAGAAAGGCAGGTGTTTCAGGGTGTACCATTGAATGCCGAAAGCGAATAAGGCGGAGAGCAGCAGTACCGCTCCCGCTGCCTTGAACAGCGGTTGTATACGGTTCCGGTAAAAGAAGATCACGAGGATCATCAACAGCAGGATCACGTCTTTCCAGAAGGTTTCTACTGCGGTGAGCTTGATACAGTCGCCAAAGCAGCCGCATTCACGGATAGTGCCGCTGAACAGGGCATAACCTGTAAGGAAGGTGAAAAATATAATGAGCAGCAGCAGCAACACGGAGAAAATACGCATACGGTATCCAACGAGTACGGCTACGCCGGCAATAATTTCGAAGGCATTCATGACAATGGAAAATGCCAGGGACCAGGGAGAAAGGAATGTGAGGTGCAGCACCTCGAAAAACTCGTCCATTTTATAGCTGAGTCCTAACGGATCATTCGCTTTAATCAGACCAGAGAAAATGAATAACACCCCAACGATTATACGTAACAGGTTAAGGATAATCTTCATAAAATAGTTTAATGGTTAAGTGATCTGTGAAGATAAGAACAATCAGGGTTTACCTTTCCTTGAAATTGATGAGCGTAAAGATGCCGGTGGGCGCGCCTTAAATCTATTTCTGAAATTAAACTTCTAAATTCCTAAATTCGGAAATGATTGATTTTCCTTCTTAGATTTGCAGGCAAAATAAAGAATTTCGGGTAAAAGGCCGGAACTATATAAGAAATCAGGGGTAAAGCGCCTGCATGCTAACTTCTTAACGCATTTAAATGAAACCACACCATATCCCGGCAACAACATCTTCACCTGTAATAAATTGCAGGGGGCAGTTATTGTCCCTCGCCACGCCTGCTGTAATGGGCATTATAAATGTTACCAGCGATTCTTTTTATGAAGGCAACCGCATGCATGAGCTGCACCAGGTAATGGAGAAGGCAAGGCAACACCTGGAGGAAGGCGCCGCCATCCTGGACCTGGGCGCACAAAGTACACGCCCCGGCGCTGAGATGGTGGGGCCGGAAGAGGAGATCCACCGGCTGATCCCGGCTATACACGCCATCCTGAATAAATACCCCACCGCCATTATTTCTGTAGATACCTGGTATGCGGCCGTAGCAGAGAAGGCAGTACATGCCGGCGCCGCTATTATTAATGATGTAAGCGCGGGAGATATGGATGCAGACATGATCCCGGTTGCCGGAAAACTGCAGGTGCCGTATATTGCAATGCACATGCAGGGTAAACCCGCCACGATGCAGCAAAACCCGCAGTATGAAGATGTGGTGGCCGAACTGCTCGATTACCTGAAACAAAAACTGGCTGCCTGCCGCGCCGCCGGTATCAGGGACTTTATTGCTGACCCGGGGTTTGGCTTCGGGAAAACGATAGATCATAACTATACCTTGCTGAAAAACCTGCGCCTGTTTTACGACATACTTGGCGTACCGGTGCTAACGGGCATTTCCCGTAAATCGATGATCTATAAACTGCTGAACATTACCCCTGCCGAAGCGCTGAACGGCACTACTGTTTTAAATACCATTGCGCTGCAACAGGGTACGCATATACTAAGGGTACACGATGTAAAAGCCGCTGTGGAAGCGGTAAGGATCATGAAGAAAATGAATGGCTAATTTAATCTTGCAATTTTACAATTATGAAGGAAGTAATACAATTTTATGGAGTTGAGTTTCGATGGCTGGATCTTTTGGACCTGCTGATTGTTGTTTTTCTGATCATCCAATTATACCGTTTATTAAAGGGAAGTCTTGCTTTTAATATTTTCGTAGGGCTATTGATGGTATATGCCGCCTATTTCTTGGTAAGGGCACTCAAGATGCCTATTCTCACCAATATCCTGCAAAACTTTATCAATGTTGGTATCATTGCCATCATTATTATTTTCCAGCCGGAGATCAGGAAGTTCCTGCTGGTGCTGGGTAAAAAAACACCGTTGAGTAAAGACAGCTTTTTAACCAAACTGTTCCTTCCTGATAAGTTTAAGAGTTATAAAGAAGAAGAAAATATTATTAATGAACTGATAGTGGCGGTGAGCCGGATGCAGAGCACTTCTACCGGGGCGTTGATCGTGATTGCCACCACTTATCGTTTGAAATTTGATTCTGCGTCCAGTATTCCTATCGACGGGAATGTGAGTGCGAAGCTGATAGAAAGTATTTTTGAGAAGCACAGTCCCCTGCACGATGGCGCGCTGATCATTGTGGGCAACAAGATACTGGCCGCAAAAGTGATCCTGCCGGTTTCTGAGAATCCTAACCTGCCCACCCGTATCGGGTTGCGTCACCGGTCGGCCGTAGGCATTACGGAGCACAGCGATAACCTGGCGATCATTGTTTCCGAGGAAAGAGGTTCGGTGTCTTATGCTATGGATGGGATACTTACACAGGATGTATCGCTGGAAGACCTGAAAGTGAAATTATACGAGGTGCTGATAGATGGATACTCCTGATAAACGTAACATATTATAAAAGAAAGCCCCCTGTCAAGCGACAGGGGGCTTTCTTTTATAATATGCGGATCAGTTATTTACCCGGAGTAGCAAATTGAGCTGGAGCCGGAGCGCCTGCCTTGATGTCTACTAACTCTACGTTAAATACCAGTACGGAGTTGCCTGGAATCACCGGGGGACTTCCCTGTAAGCCATAAGCCAGTACAGAAGGAATTACCAGGGTAGCTTTGGAACCTTTTTTCAGGCCGCTCAAACCGGCATCCCAGCCTTTGATCACGAAACCACGACCAATAGGGAATTTGATGGGCTCTAAAGGCATACCAGGGCGCATGGTTGAATCCTGGCTGGAATCAAATACTTTACCGGTGGTGAGTTTACCAGTATAGTGAACATACACGGTATCGCCCGGGTTAGGGGTGTTACCGGTACCTTCCTGGGTTACTGCTACGTAAACGCCTTCAGCGTTCTTAGTGGCGCTGATCTTGTTTTTATCCAGGTATTCTTTAATTACTTTTTCGTCTTTTTCTTTCTGGGCAGCTGCGGAGTATTTGTTTTCCACTGCGAAAGTGATCTTCAGTTTATCACCTGCTTTACCAAACGGAGGACGCTCCTGGGCTGGTAATGAATCCCATGGAATAATAAAGGTAGCGCTATCGCCTTCATGCAGGAGTGCAATACCTTCCATCAGATCGTACTTGTTCTGTGGTTTGGCTACCAGCACGGGGATCGCAGCACCTACCATTTTCCGGGAATCGCCCAGCAGGGAATCATTGATACGCTGGGTAACATTCACCAGGGCAGTATCGCCTAATTTCAGTTGTGCTCCGCTGCCGGATTTGTGAACGATATACTCAATACCGCCCGGTGTTTTTTTAACACCTGTACCGCAACTGGCTAAAAGAAAGCCAAAAGCTGCGGTTGCAACTAAAAACTGATTGTTTTTTTTCATTTGATTGTATTAGTAGGTTGAAATACTTTAATTACAGTTTATTGTAACAGGTCCTCGTTCTCTTCCACGGCTTTCACAAAGCGGTCCACCGTTTTTTCCAGCGAATCTGTGCTGCGGCCACCGGAAGCGTTGAAATGCCCTCCCCCGTCGAAATATTTGCGGGCGAAGGTATTTACGTCGAAGTTGCCTTTGGAGCGGAACGACAGTTTCACTTCTGAGTTACGGTCAATGATCAGCGCCGCCATTTTTATTCCTTGAATAGACAACAGGAAATTCACGAGTCCTTCGGTATCCCCGGTCTGGAGATCGAACCGTTTCAGATCGGAATATGGAATGGCCAGCATGGCGGTATTATATTCATAGAATACTTCCATACGGTTCAGCAGACTATGTCCGAGGAAGCGCAGGCGGTTTTCCAGGAAGTTGTCATAGATCGCCTGGTGGATCACCTCATGTTTCAGGCCTCTTTCCATCAGGTCGGCCACCATACGGTGTACGGCGGCAGAAGTAGATGCAAAGCGGAATGAACCTGTATCTGTTACAGTACCGGCATAAATGCATTCGGCAATTTCGAGGTTAATATACTGCTCATCTCCCAATTTATATATAGTTTCATAAACTAATTGGGCGGTGGAGCTGGCTTTAGTATCACTCACACCGTAGTCAAAGCTGGGCTGTGGCTCAAGATGGTGATCTATCAGAATTTTGATACAATCCAGTTTTTCCAGGTGCGGCGCCAGGTTTTTGGTGCGGTAGAGGGCGTTGAAATCCAGGCAAAACAGGAGATCAATACCTTCCAGCGCCTGGATGGCCCGGTCCATAGACGACTCGTAATCAATCACATCATTAGCGCCTGGCATCCATTTCAGGAAATCCGGAAAATTGGTGGGTGAGATTACAGTTACCTGATGCCCTTTCTGTACTAAGTAATGATACATTGCTAAGGAAGAACCCATGGCATCCGCGTCTGGCTTCTGGTGCATCGTAATCACCACTTTCTTAGGGCTCTCCAGCAAAGGCTTAATTTCCTCAATCGGCTTCATTAAAAAACTGTAATGTTAAGAGTTGATTTCCAATCACAACAAGTGGTTGAAACAGAAAACGAAGTGCGAAGATCTTTATTTGGGCCAGAATTTCAAAATTTTTTACCACTAAAGAAAATGTAATTACTTTTGCGGCCTAATCTGTAATTCGGAATTAAACATTATATGAGCAACAGAACATTTACTATGATCAAGCCTGATGCAGTAGCAAACGGGCATATTGGCGGCATTTTAAACATGATCAACGCTGCAGGTTTCCGCATCGTAGCCATGAAAATGACGCAGTTATCTACTGCTAAAGCGGGTGAGTTTTATGCAGTACATGCGGAAAGACCTTTTTACGGTGAACTGGTAGAATTCATGAGCAGCGGCCACATCGTAGCGGCTATCCTGGAAAAAGACAACGCCGTTGAAGATTTTCGCAAACTGATCGGGGCTACCAATCCTGCCAATGCAGAAGAAGGTACCATCCGTAAAAAATATGCAGAGTCTATTGGCCGCAACGCGGTACATGGTTCCGACTCTGATGAAAACGCTGTGATAGAAGGTAACTTCTTCTTCAGCGGTCTGGAGAAATTCTAGTACTGATCTACCAACATCTTTTAAAAGGCTGGCTTTTCTAAAAGCCGGCCTTTTTTATGGCTTTGATATTTTGTGTGTTCAAATAAGTATATCATTTATAGATACTTATATTATTTTGTAAGAAGTAATACTTTAGATAAAAAGCAGAAACTGACAAAAAGACGCAATCATATGATTTTCAATAGAAATATGATAGCGGAAAATGAGCCGAAAACAGTGCTTTTCACCTGGCAGATCAATGATTTTTTAATCATCTTAAAAAACTCATTATCATTATATTATCATAATTCAAACAACAGATCACTTTAAATAAAACACCCCTCCTCTTTTTTGCCTTAAAATCACTCCTTTTTCCTGGTATTATTTTACCTCTTTACCGTTATTTTTACGAATAGCCGTTACCGTAGTTTTCCAAAAAGCATTTAACTTGCCTGCCTATGTGGGAATCATTCCGGAAACTGTTTAAAGGATATTTAAGATTAGAGCGGTCCATGTCCGACCACTCTGTTGAGGCATATATAAGGGACGTTGAAAAACTGGAGCAATACCTTCAGTCCCATGGAAAGGAAAAACTGCGCCCTCAGGATGTAACCTTTGAAGATCTCCAGGGTTGCGTACAATGGATAGCCCAACTGGGCATGACCGCCAGTTCACAGGCCAGGACCATTTCCGGTTTGAAAGCATTTTACAGGTTCCTCCTGTTGGAAGACATGGCGCAGGAAGATCCCACCCAACTGCTGGAAGCTCCGAAAATTCTCCGTAAACTGCCGGACGTACTCACCTTTGAAGAGATCGAAAAGATCATTGCGCAGATACCGCTGGACACTGCTGAAGGCCACCGCAACAAAGCCATACTGGAAACCATGTACAGCTGCGGGCTCAGGGTGAGCGAAGTCATTAACCTCCAGATTACCCAGCTGCATATGGATGTAGGATTTATCCGGGTGATCGGGAAAGGTGATAAGGAAAGGATGGTGCCTATTGGTAAAGACGCCATGCGGCAGATAGATATTTACCGGAGAAATGTTCGTATACTGCTGCCCGTTAAGCATGGCCAGGAAGATACCCTTTTCCTTAACCGTCGCGGTGGTGCACTGAGCCGGGTCATGATCTTCCTCGTGATAAAAGAACTGGCCCAAAAAGCAGGTATACAGAAAAACGTATCCCCCCATACCTTCCGGCACTCTTTTGCCACCCACCTGGTAGAGGGCGGCGCCGACCTGCGGGCTGTACAGGAAATGCTGGGGCATGAAAGCATTACCACTACAGAGATCTATACCCATCTTGACCGGGAGTTCCTGAGGGATACCCTGTTGCGGTTCCATCCAAGGTTCTGATACTTATACCGCTGGCGACGGTTAAGGTGCGGGTGAAAATGAGAACAGCCACCCGGGGAAAGGCGGCTGTTCATCTGCTGTTAGAAGGCTACAAACAATTGGTAGTTTTGCCATGATAAGGAGGGACATACAAACAATCCTTTACAATAAGCTATGGGTTAGCAAGCGGTATTTATCACTCTTCTTTCTCTTCTGACCGGTGAGGGTGATCACATCGCTCAGCCAGCTGCCAATCTGGTCGGATGCGCGCTTCACCCGGGACGACCGGTAAATGATATTTACATTACTGCACGGGCGCAGATCCTGCCGGCCGGGCAGCCGGGCCATCTTTTCGTCTTCCGCCCACAACAGTTCGTTGTTCCTGTAAATTTTGAAGTACACATCCGGGCCCGGGCTTCTGCGGCCGGGAATGAGCGACTGCATCAGGCCATTGCTGAAGTGCTGCCTGGAAAAGTGCAGGGTATAACGCCCCGCTTCATTGGTATCCGCCTGCCCGATCAGCTGACCGGTAACGGCATTATAGGCTTCCACTTTCAGGTGCGGTTGCCCGGAAGCGGCAAAATGAGGTTTCACCACACCGGTAATTACCCAGGCGCCGGCGTTGGCGTATATATTATGCCAGGTGGTAGCGGGGATCACATACGCATATGCGCCTACATAGCCATCGCTGTTGCGCTTCCAGTGCAGCACCAGTTTGCTAAGGTGGAAGTTGCGCGATTGCTGCGTGCCGTTCTTTCCCGGTAACTGATCCAGGCACAGGTCCAGTTCCAGTGCTTCGGTGAACAGGTGTACCTCCTTCCAGCGGAGGCTGAAATTGCCTTTATCATCCAGGGTTGCTTCCGCCAGTAAACGGTCGGCTTTCATCAGTACTTCACGTGCAGACAACGGTTTCATGTCGTTAAAAATTCCAAAGGGCTGCTCTGATGCTGTAGCCACAGCAGGCAGATACACCCGGATACGTGCATTTACCAGGGGTTCCACGCAATCCTGGCAAATAAGTGCAGAGATGTTTCCGATTAATAGGTAACTCATAATTTTATTTTTTTTAAGAAAAAAAAGGGGTTAACGAGCATCACCTGATGAATTGATTCTGCATATGACTAACCTAAAAAAACAAACATGGTAGAAAGGCCAATACTATTAACTTTTTTGAGGACAATAGATTTAAGCCGGTTGACAATACAAAGATTAAGAACTTTAAAAGAGCAGTCAAGCGTTTAACAACTGAAAAAAGGGTTTGCGTATAATTACGTAAAAGGAGGATGGGAACTACGGTTCCCGCTTTTCAGCGGTTTACGGAAGGGGCTTAAAGCCATGCGTATAAATACGCATTTTCCGGTGAAGGATACGGAATCCCGGCGCTTTACCTGCAGGTGTAAAACCGCGCAAATTCAATCGTGTATTCAGTTACACCTGCGTAAAAACGCAGTTGCCGTTTATACGCTGGCAGGCAACCGGATTGTATATGTGATTATTTGTAATAATTTTACCGCAAACTAAAACTTACCCACTATGAATGATTTTCCTAAAAGGCCGATTCCTGCCGACACCGGCGAGTTCATTTCCCTGGAAGAAATGAATACGCTTACAAAAAATCATGACGACGATCATGTTAATCAGAAATCCTTTGGCACACACGTTAAGGCAATGTGCTTCGGTAAGGATAAGATTATTGAACTGCTGGACCAACCCGGTGCTACTGCTTTGAGGATTTATTATGGCATCAAGGTGGATACAGACGGCGATGGTATAAAGGAAAAGAAAATGATCCTGGTGGCTGTAGATGAAGAGGGTAACGATATACTTCCTTCCGAAACAACTGCGGCAGCACCGGGCGGTGTAGTAGCCAAAGGCGGTATGGCAAAGATCCTTGACCAGGGTGTACCTTGTCCTGAATTTTGCTCCGGACCCAAAAAACCATAACCATAAAGCATTCTTGTGAATATTACATTATTCTGGACAATTTATTACAGCATGATGGGGATCGAAATATTAGTTCTGATCCCCTTCATTTTAAATTACAGGCTGCTTGATCCCCCCTCAAGATGTATATTTTATTATATTGTAAGTTCCATTGTATTCTCAGTAGGTTCCGATGTTCTGCAAAGAATATACGGGAATAATATGTGGTTCTTCAATTTTATGCATTACCTGCAATTTGTTATCCTCTCTGTTTTCTATTATTTATGTATTTCAAGCCCCATACTTAAAAATATTATTAAAGTAATGCCTTTTATTGTAGCCGGTATCTTTGCCATTGACATTTTCGTCCTGGAAGGCATTAAAGCTTATAACTCCATTTCTGCCGGCGTTAAATCGATTGTTATACTGATTTATGGTGCTATTTTCTTTTTACAATTACTGAAAGATAAAAGCCTTGTTGAGAAATCAATTTATATAGATTCGTTACCCTCTTTCTGGTATAACTCAGGCGTCTTTATCTACTTCTGCACCATATTCCTGTTTAACATCAGCTATAATTTATTGCAATCCCAGGCAGCCAATGGTGCTTCCAAGACCAACATCACCATTGCAATTCTATCTATTAATAACCTGGTGGGGTTAATTGCTATGATTCTTCTGTATATTGGTCTCTCGAAACTTAAAAAACTGAGATATGCAGACAGTTGATATTATTGTAATTGGTACTACAGTAATGTTAATGCTTGGTGTAATTGTGATCATCCTGGTGATGCTGCAGCAAAAACAGGTTATCCAACATAAACTGGCTATCCGCGACAAAGACCTCCAGCTCCAACGGGAACGCCTCATCGCAGTACTCCAGGGACAGGAACAGGAACGTAAACGCATCGCGGAAGACCTCCACGATGAGGTAGGCGCCCAGCTGTCGGTACTCAAACTCAACCTGGGTGGCCTCCAACCCCTGCTTAAAACAGGCAACGGCGAAACGGAACGGCTCCGTGAAACGAAAGACTTCACCGATACTATTATTCAGCAACTGCGGTTCATCTCCCAGAGCCTGCATCCACAGGCGCTGGAAAACCTGGGCCTTGCACATGCCCTGGACTCTTTCTGCAACCTGATGAATAAAAACAAACAGGTAAAAATAGCTTTCAAAACCGCAGGCAACGGCCAAACGGTAGACCGGGAAAAAGCATTGAATGTGTACCGCGTGGTGCAGGAACTGATCAATAACATCCTGAAACATGCACAGGCTACAGATGTACTGATCACTTATCAAACCACTCCTTCCCTGCTTACCGTTACCGTGGAAGACAATGGAAACGGCGCCCTGCTTACCACCCTGGCCGATTCCCGCACCAAAACCGGGAGCCTCGGACTTAAAAATATTGAAAGCCGCCTCAATATTATCGGTGGAAATATTAACTTCACTCCCGGAACACCACAAGGTACCATTGCAACGATAAGTGTAGAGAATTATCAGTCGCCTGCACAGAATAGTTGATACTTATGTTGTTTTATTACTAAATTGCCATCCGGTTATGTTGAACCCGCTTGTAACGACATGACTCATAGTAATTTATTCTGAATAAAATAATAGCAAATCTTCTAACTGTCCACCTATGGCACACATAAAAGTGGCCATTGCTGATGATCACAAGATCTTCCGCAGTGGAGTCATAAACACACTGATTCCTTACGAAAATATTCGCTTCGTTTTTGAAGCCGATGACGGGCTGCATTTGTTGCAGAACATGGAAACACAACAACCGGATGTAATCCTGATGGATCTAAAAATGCCCAACATGGACGGCATTGAAGCTACTATCAAGGTAAAGGAAAAATATCCCGATGTAAAGGTTATTATACTCACCATGTACGAAGATGATAATTTCATTGTACACCTGGTGGAAAACGGCGCCAATGCCTATTTATTAAAAAATGCGGAACCGGAAGAGATCTATGAAGCCATCTGTACTACCTTTGAAAAAGGATTTTACTTTAATGATAATGTAAACCTGGCACTGCTTAAAAAAGTACTGCACAAAAACAAACAACAATTTAAACCGACACTTAAAAACGAAATCCAGCTCAATGACCGGGAGCAGGAAGTACTGAAGCTGATCTGTAATGAACTTACCACCCAGGAAATCTCTGAACAGATTTTCCTGAGTCCCCGCACAGTAGAGGGGATACGTCAGAAACTACTGGAAAAGATCAACGTTAAAAACAGCGTTGGCCTGGTACTGTACGCATTCCGCAACGGATTAATAGAGTAGATTTAAATACCCACCAAATATGAATACTATCAGAACCTTTGCCGCTACAGCGGGCGCTATGCTGCTGCTATACGCCGGCACTACCCTGGCCCAGGGCATTAAAATGCCTGCGCCAAGTCCTACGCAAACCATTAAACAGGACTTCGCTTTATCCAATATTGAGCTGAACTACTCCCGTCCGTTGAAAAACGGCCGTGTGATCATGGGCGACCTGGTTCCCTATGGTAAAGTTTGGAGAACCGGCGCCAACAGCGCTACCACCATTACTTTCGGCGACGATGTAAATTTTGGCGGCGTTGCCGTGAAAGCTGGTAAATATGGTTTACTATCTATCCCGGGCGCTCAATCATGGACCATTATCCTCACCAGCAGCCTGGATGTAACCAGTCCTGCTGCCTACAAACAGGAAAACGACATTGCCCGTGTAACTGTAAAACCGGTAGCTACGCCTTTCAGCCAGGAAAGCTTTACCATCGGGTTTGAAAATGTACGCTCCAACTCCGTAGTACTGGCCCTCAGCTGGGATAAAACCAAAGTACCCGTAGTGATCAAAGCAGACATCGACGACAAAATCACTGCCCAGATCAACGACGCTATGCAGAACGCCGAAAAGAAACCTTACTTCCAGGCAGCTGTATACTACTTTGAAAGCGGTAAAGACATCAACAAAGCCGTAGAATGGATCAATGAAGCCGCTACACAAAGCCCCGACGCCTTCTGGATCTGGTACCAGAAAGCCCGCATTAACGCGAAAGCCAAAAATGTAGCAGTGGCAAAAGAAGCAGCACAGAAATCCATAGAACTGGCAACCACCGCCAAAAACGATGACTACGTAACTTTGAACAAGAAGTTACTGGCTACGTTGAAATAAGATCAGAGCGGAGTTTGTCTGACTCTGGATTACGCTGATTATACTGATTAGCTTGATTTGATCATTTTGATTTAAATGATTCGGGGAGATATAAGCGGATACTTTCGCTTAGATCTCCCCAAATCTTTTAAAAATCATTACAAAATCAAATCAGCGTAATCAGTTTAATCCTGAGACAGACAAACTCCACT
>JBCNPS010000171.1:0-12459 GCA_039593235.1 Chitinophaga sp.
GTCGTCCGCTCCAGTGACGCGAGTTGTTGATCATACCGCTCGATGTCGAGAGCGAGTTTCTCTCGCGTGCGGGCCTGCGTTCTTGGCCTGCCCCGGGAAAAGCAGGTACCTGCGCCTGCAAAGCAGGCGCGTTTAATAAAGCCAGCAAAGTTAACAGGCAACCTGCCAGCGGCTTGATTTTTATGTACAACATATAACCAGGAGGATTACTTTAAAAAAGGGTTTACTGATTTTCAGATCATCTTATCTCCATCCCGGATCACCGGTACTGTTCCGGCCCGGGTAAGCATTATCCGCTATTTTGAAATTACCATTGCCTGGGTCCTCCCATAATTGCCAAACCGGGCGGGTATAGGTGGTAATATTCGGTAAGTCGTTGCCTGCCGACAAATGATCGGAGGTGCGGTAGTTATTATTGGCTCCAATCACTGTACCTGCGCCAGCCCTCAAATCCTTAACGGTAGTAGCCCCGTTGCTGTTTTTCCCAATACCGAAAATGCAGTTGCTTACGGTAATGCCACCGGTCACATCATTGGAGTTATAATCAACATAAAAATTCTTACTATTACCCAATGGCGCCTCGTTAAAGGTGCAATCCGATATCAATACCGACGCTGAACTTTGAGCGCTGGCAATCACACCCTCCACTTTGTAAATGGTACTATTGGTGATTGAAATATTATTGATCCTGCTGGAAGCGCCAATGTTCAACACAAAATAGTTGCCTATACTGTCGATGATACAATTGTCGATAATAAACTCGTTTACGGTAGTAGTGCCTGCCTGCAACCTGGTCATCCCCCGGAATATTTCCGCGCGACTGTTTACAAATTTTATCTTCCCTACACTGGCGCTGTTACTGTTGTTAAATACATAACGGCCACCATAGTTATCTCCCAGCATATATACATCGTTAAATTCTACGGAATCAATAGCTGCTCCCGCTTCGAAGTTGAAATTGCTGGTAAAAAAGAGCTTCGCCTGCGTAGTATTGGACAAATCCGGCGCGCTCATAATAACAAGCGATTTATTAAGACTGATGCTAGCTGAGATATTATATGTTTCTCCCCTCTTCAATAACACCGTACTTCCGGAAGGGATCAACGGCAATGTGTCGGCCAGTACCCCAGGCCTGCCGGTGAAAGCTGTAAGATCCACGATCGTTCCTGAAAACGGCGCTTTGGTACTAAAATCTGCATATCCTCTCTCTTCATTACCACTATACAGGAACACAATATACCGGGTAGAAGGTTCCAGGCCTTCCGCCACTTTATACTCGTTCACTACATCTGCCGGTGTTAATGCAATGGTGGTTACTGTTGAATTGTCCACCGCCTTTACAATTTTTATGGAGGATACGGCAGCTCCTTTTGTGGTCCACCGTACACGTACTGAATTAAAGGTAATGTCGTCAATACCAGGCACTTTCAATATAGATGATAGAGTTTTGATGGCGCCTAAATCGGACCATTTTGAATTTAGCACCGTATCAGTAGCCACCGCTTTCACACGCACCTGGTACAGCTGGTTGAACAACAGCTTTTTTACAACGGCGGCATTCGTATCTAATGATAACGACAAATCGGTAGTCCTGAAAGTGTCACGGCTTAACTGGACTTCATAAGCAACTGCTCCCGCAATTCTTTGCCAGGAAGCAACAACAGTATTGGAATCGGCGGTTAACTCTCCCGCAATCACAGGTCTGAATAACCTCGACGGAGTAGCATCGTCCTTCTTTTTGCAGGATATATAAATACAGGAAGCTATTGCTAGAATGACAGAGATCTTTTTCATAATTGACTTATTTCCCGGGAAAATGTGCTGATTAATAACCGTATTCATTTTTTAAAGTGCCCAGGCTGTTCGATATCACGGAACTATGTAAAGGCAGAATATACCTGACCGGGGTGTTTCCGGTATTATCCGTATATCCTCTCCATTGCCACAACGTGTAATTTGCCGGTCCGTCTGTTGTTGTATTCCACAGGTTACGCATCCAGTTTATTTTCACATTGTACTCCGCCGGAACAGTACCCACTACCTTTTGAAACCTGTTTAAAAAAGAAAGGGTTTTGTCGCTGTTTCTTTTTGCATAGAGATAATCCGGGAGCTGGCTGTACATACCTACGCCCGCTATCGCATCCTGTCCCATCTGGTTCAGTACTTTCCTGGTTTCAGCAATTTGCTTTCCATACAGGTTCCATCTTACCAGGTCAAACTTCCGCACCATTTCACCTCCCAGTTCCCATGCCCGTTCTTTAACAATAGCGTCAAAAAAAGATTGCTTACTGCCAATCCCGGTAACATAGGCCTCTACTTTGTCGCCCCACATAGCAGGAGGGAAAGCGCGGCGGCGAACTTTGCGCAGGGCATCCCTGGCATCGCCGGTAGGGCCGTACAGCTCATTCTCACTCTCTGCCAGCATTAACAGCACATCTGCATAACGCATCAGCGGCCAGTTGATACTGGTACCTTTTGACGAGGAAGGACCCAGCGGGGTTGGCACCAGCATACGGTTCCATTTATTGATGGTAATGGAAGTCGGTCCCGTTGGTATCTGCGCCAAAGTATCGTTATACGAAATGATAGAACAGGTAGCAGGCAAACGAAGGTCAGTTGTATCGAACGAGTAATAATACGTAGGTGTGAGGATCATTTGAATGGTGGTGGCGCCGAATGAGTGATAACTGATTCCATTGGATACACCAACACCAACACACCAGCCAACATCCCCAAAACCGGGCGCATAGGCCACCTCATACAATATATCGCTGTTCACCGGCTTAATGTATTTATTCTCATTCATAAATACGGTGGCATAATCAGTTAACTCTCTTGGCTTCAGGCTCACCAGCTTTTTACAGTATGCATTGGCTATTTTATAATACTCCTGGTAATCATCTTTGCGTTTCATTGTCATATCAGGATAAAGCCAGTAACCGCCGCGGATGAGCGCCAGCCGGGCAATCAGGCCGATGGTAAACTCCCGGTTGATACGTTCAATGCCATTATCCAACTGATCCGCCCATTGCATTTTGGATTCAACACCTATCAGGTCATTGATCAAAAAAGTAAGGATGGAATCCCTGCTCGTTTTGGGCAAATAAAAGTTATCTCCTGCACGGGATGGTTTGATACTGAAAGGCACATCTCCCCAGTGATGTATCAGCAACATATACCAATACGCCCGTAAAACTTTTACTTCTCCCAGCAGGTTCAGGTAAGTAGCATTGGCAGGGTCCTTTACCAGGGAAATAGTAGTGAGCCCATGTTCACATTCATTGGCTTTATTGATAGCGCTGTAAGCGTTGTTCCAAACAGTGAGCAGGTCGTTATTGGAGGTGGTGGCTTCAAAGGACCAGAGATCGCGTCTCGCGCCATCCGGGGAAGCACCTACTGAGTTACCGACTTCCACATCTGTATTGCCGGCAAAAAGTGTAGATACGCGTGATGTAAAGGCATCCTGGTTGAACATCGCATATACCATGTTAACCGTTTTCTTCGCATCCGGCTCTGATCCAAAAACATATTCTTCGGAAAACCTGGAAGCTGAATCGGAAGTCAGGTATTTCTTGCAGGAAGCAAGCAGGAATATTATAACGATGGAAAAATATAAAGGACGTTTCATTGCTTTGTTATTAATGTCTTGCTAAATCAGAAAGTGATATTCACGCCCACTGTGTACGAGCGGCTTTTGGGGAAAGCCGAGTAATCGACTCCCGGCACCAGTTGATTATAACCACTGTTCCTTGTAGTGCTTACTTCAGGATCATATCCGCTGTATTTTGTCCATACAAATGCGTTGTACACCGTTGCGTATATTCTTGCTTTCGTCATGTATGCACCGGATATTATTTTTTTGGGCAACGAATATCCCAGCGACAGTGTATTCAAACGCAGGAAGGAACCATCTTCTACCGCCCCTGAATGAAAATAGGGAGAAGCGCCACCCATCGAAAAAGGCGACCAGGTTTTGGGATTGGGATTCAATGCGGCCAGCTCTTTCAGATCTGTTACCAGGTTACCTTTTGCATCAATATAATGGAAGCGGTTATCGTAGCTGGAAGTACTCAACAGGTTACCGTAGGTGGTTCTGTAAAGCATGTTGAAAGAAATTTTCCCGGTATTATAAATGTCATTACCATATACCCAGTTAAAAATGGCCGACAGGTCAAATCCTTTATAAGCGGCATTCAATCCAAAACCGCCGGTGGCCTTTGGTAAGGCGCTCCCGATAATGGTACGGTCGCTTGCATCAATAACACCATTGCCATCAAGGTCTTTTAATTTCAGGACGCCCGGTCGCAGGCTTATTCCGCCAAGATCCTGTTGCGCTCCGCCTTCTTTCAGGATATATTTTCTTGCAACAGGATCATAGCTGCTGAAATCATTTACCGTATACATGCCGTCGGCTACATATCCGTACATCAAACCTATGGTGCGACCTACCATCAGCCTGTAATCATCGATGCCTTTCAGATCGGTGCCGGCCCAGTTAGAGTTAAACGACCGTTCATCTACCCCATCCAGCTTATCAATTCTTGCACGGTTTATACCTACGTTAAAGTTGAGGCTTAAACTGAACGCTTTCTTATTAATGATGTCAGTATTGAAGGCCAGTTCAATACCACGGTTAGAGGTTTGCCCGATGTTTCGCTGCTGCGTGGAAAAGCCCGTTGTTTGCGGAATAGCAGATTGTACCAGGAGGTCTTTGGTAGTATTGTGGTAGAAGTCGAGCGTTGCGGATACCTTATTGTGAAAAAGATCAAAATCGAATCCAACATTACGGGTCACCGTAGTTTCCCATTTTACATCCGGGTTGGTTAGCTGTGAACTGGCATAGGTATAATACGGATTAGGGATATCGCCCGCGCCATATGGACGGTTGCTGCTGGGGGCAAATAAAAGCCGCCACTGATCGGCCGCAATATTGTTATTACCCACAATACCATAGCTGGCCCTTAACTTCAGGTCAGAAACAAATTTCACATTGTTCATAAACTCTTCCGAGGAAATGCGCCAGGCAAAAGATGCAGCAGGAAATATGCCCCATTGCTTTCCGGGTGCAAAACGTGTGGAGCCGTCATAACGGGCGGTTAAATTCAGAATGTACTTCTCTTTAAACTGGTAAATAGCGCGACCAAAAAAAGAAGCCGTTTTTTCCGGCGCTATTTCCGTTGTGCTGTGAATATCAGGCGTACCCAGGCCCATCGTTGCAAAGAGTTTCTCGGGCGTGATATCCACATTAAAATACTTCGCCCTGTTATATTCTTCAAACCCCTGTCCTCTTGCCAAAATTTCCTGTCCTACAAGAAAGTTCAGGTTATGAGTGGTGCCTTTCTCCCATTGATAATTAATAGTGTTCGTGAACCGGTAGTCCTGCAATCTTGTTTGCGTAATTTCTCCCAGTGGCAGGTTTCCGCCTTCATTTCTCGCTGTACCGGTTAAAGGTCCATAGTAACGGCGGTTCTCCGCAAAACTCAACCCCAGGCTATATTCGGAACGGTAAGTAATATTTTTTGTGATTAACCAGGACGCGCCTGCATTCATATTAAAAACGCGGCTGGTACGCCTGCGGTAATCCTGTGCCGATAACTGCAAAGGATTTATCAGGTTGCTTAAAAACTGTTCATAATCATCCCCGCTTCCGGGATCAATAATGATCATATCGGCAATGCCATTTACAGGCCGGGTGGTGATCCCGTCTCCTATACGAAAGCTGGCGCCTCCTGCCGAACCTGCCCCGTTTATAACAGGATGCGTATAACGCATGTTCATGTCGAACTTCAGCGCCTTTGAGATGTTATGATTCAGTTTAAAATTGAGGTAATTGCGTATATAGCTGTTACTGGGAATTAAACCAGATTCCTTATTGTAAGTATAGTTCAGTGCATACTTTGTGTTATCATTTCCACCGGTTAAGCTGATGTTATGTTGTTGTGAGTAGGCGGGGCTGCCGTATAATTCCTGTTGCCAGTCGGTGCCTTTTTGGGTCTTGTATATTTCCAGGTCATCGTAAACACCGAAGTATCTGGAAAAATTATCCACATCGCTCTGGCTTCTCAACCGTGCATACTCATATTGTGCAAGTACAAATTCATAAGGAGAAAGCACTTCCAGCTTACGGGGCAACTGCCGGGCCTGAACAAAGCCGTTATAAGAAATAGTGGATTTGCCTCCTTTGGCGCTTTTTGTGGTAACAATCACCACCCCGTTAGCGCCTGCCGCACCGTATATAGCCGCGGTGGCAGCGTCTTTCAGGATGTCGATGCTGGCAATATCGGAGGGAGCGATATCATTGATATTGCTCACCCTGAACCCATCCACAATAAACAGCGGATCATTGCTGCCCGTAATGGAACCGCCGCCACGAACACGTATTACGATCTCTGCACCGGGTTGTCCGTCTACCGTTGTTACCTGTACACCTGGCAGGCGGCCCGTGAGGGCTTCCGCGGCATTAGCCACCGGCGCTTTCTCCAGCTGGGCGCCGGAGATGGAAGATACCGTGCCGGTTAAATTCTTTCGTTTCACGCTCTGGTAGCCAATCACCACTACTTCATTCATGTTCTTATTCTCTTCCTGGAGCATAATAACAATGGGGCCATTACCACTAACAGTAACTTCCTTCGACTCGTAACCAACATAAGAAACATACAGCCTGGCGTCCGGCCGGGAAATATTCATAGTGAAATTTCCGCTTTCATTACTCAGCGCTTTATTGGTGGTGCCTCTTTCTACTATAGTGGCGCCAGGCAGCGGCTCCTTATTGCTGCCGGTTACTTTCCCGCTTACCGGAATAGGGGCGCCGGCATGATCTTTCGTTGCCGGGGCGCTGTTAGCGGGCAATTTTTCTGATACCACAATGGTTTTCTCCACAATGGAATAAGTAAATGGCAGTTGCGAAAAGCAAAGCTTGAGCGCCTGTTCAAGCGTGGCGTTGCCAACAACAACAGTTACCTTATTGGCATTATTCAGCAACCCGTCCACATAAAAAAAAGCATAACCTGTTTGCCGGGTAATTTCGCGGAATACCTTTTCTGCAGGCACATTCTTTTCATTTAAAATAATTCCCTGCGCCGAAATAGTGGCGCCGGCCTGCAGGTAAGCCATGATCAGCAGGGCGATGGTCAGTTTCATTATTCGCGGAAATCTACCGCCGGATCGGGGGCATAGCGGGATGGCGGCAAAGCATCTCCTTAACGATGCTTTTCCAAAGACAATCGATGACATAATTTGTTCCTCTTTTGGTTGAAGAAAATAGTGGTGCTACATCTTTTCAGCTGAATTTACAGGCGCCGGTACGGTGTTCAGGACTTTATCTTTGTGATCCAGCCGCTGCTGATCCGGTCCCGCTCTGCCTTACTACAATGTTTTTCCCGTGGATTTCAAATCGTACTTTATTGGTTAATTCTAAAATTTTAAACAACTGCTCAGCATTGGCACTCCTGGAGATCTGTCCTGAAAAGCGCGCCGAAATACCTCCCTTATACTCAATCCGGATATCATACCATCTTGCGGCCTGTCGTAAAACTGTTTCAATATCGGCTGCCCTGAATTGGAACATCCCATTCTTCCATGCTATTACTTCTTCTGTGTTTACATTATCCAGCAATTTCATTTCCCCATTGGCAATAACTGAAGCCTCCTGGCCTGGTTTCAGCCGGCTGGCTTGTTTCCCGCTGGTAACTTTTACACTTCCTTCAAGCAATGTTGTTTTAACAACAGGTTCATCTTTATAGCTATTGATATTGAAGCTCGTTCCCAGTACTTCTACATCTATATTGTTTGCGTGAACATGAAAGGGCATTTGTTCATTCCCGGCCACTTCAAAATATGCTTCCCCTGTTAATTCCACGCTTCTTTCTTTACCTGAAAAACTAACCGGGTAACGTAAGCTGGAAGATGCATTCAACCAAACTTTGGTACCATCGGCCAATGTTAACTGGTACTGCCCGCCTTTAGGAATAATGATTGTATTATATACCGTTGCAGTTGTGGCATCGCCTGTTGGCTTATATGATAGCTGCCCGCTGCTTAACTTAACAATTCTGGACTGGCCCTGCTGTACCAATGTACCTTCACCTAAACTGTCCAGATCCAGCGTGGCGCCATTACCCAGCTTTAACACCGCCCTGTTGCCTCCCGGCGGAATAGCCAATGTACCTGCCTGCGCTACCTCTTTTTTCAATGGCGTTTTTAATGCGAACCACCAATAACCTGCCGCGGCCAGCGCCAGTACAAAAGCGGCAGCAACAGCCATTCTTTTTATATAAAAGAAAATTGCTCGGGAGCTTTTTCTGTTTGTGCTGATATTCTCCTGCAAATGATGTTGTATGGCTTCCAACACTTTATTATCCGGTTCGCCTTCAAGGGCATGCTCTTCCAGTTCTGTGTCAATAATGCCTTCCAGCTGGCTTTTATACACCGGGTCTTTTAACATGCGGCTAAACATCTTCCACTCCTGTTCAGTCATCCTGCCTGTCAGATACCTATCTAATAATTCCTGAAAAATATTATGCTCCATAACGTTCAATTCAATTCCAAAAAGCAGCCGTATTATTAAAGACGCATAGCCAAACCAAAAGGGGACGTTGGTTCAAAAAAAATTATGCGCCGATCTGGTCGATACTGATGTAAACAATTGATAAAAGTACAGTTATATCCAAATGGGCACCTATGTAGGTTCTGAGAAAACCAAGCGCCCGGCAGATATATTTCTTCACCGCTTCCTTTGATACCTGCATATTTTTCGCGATCTCTTCATGAGATAAACCCTGGTCGCGGCTCAGCAGGTACGCCCTCCTTTGCTGCTGAGGTAACTGCTCAATTGCTTTCGCTATTACTTCCGCCAGGTTTTTCTGGGATAATATTTTATCGGGGAGATAATTTTTCTCCTCAATTTCCAGTGCATCATAACTAAGGGGAAAATCAGTTTTCTTTCTCAGGGCGCTGATAATATGATTACGGGCCATAATGAACAAAAACGAATCAAAGCGGTCTACCCCCGGAAGTTTGTGTCTTTCCTGCCAGATCTTCAGGAAAACATCCTGCACAATATCCTGTGCATGGTAAGATGATTTCACATAGCTCAACGCCTGCCAATAGATATTATTCCACTTCTGTGCTACAAGCACTGCAAAAGCGTTTTCACTGCCGTCAGCAATTTGTTGCAGTAGAAGCCTTTCATCCATTGCATTCGTGTTCATAACGTGAATTTTACTAAAATTGTCAGGTTGCCTGGGGGAATTAAAAGAGGAAATTAAACAATTGTCTTTTAAACACGTAAAAGACCTACGGGAACGATTGCGTAAATGGGGGAGGGAAGTATTACATTTCGGAAAATTCCGGTGCGGGGCGCGGGGGTGTAGTTAAACAGGGGTTTTATTTGGCGACCTCTTTTATGCCATTGATAATATAGTCTACTCTGTTGGTTTCATGAAAATCCAGGTTAGCGAAGATCCACTCCTGTAAGTAAGGAACATGCAATAGACCTATAAAGCATTCCCGGAAATACTGTACAACATCCGGATCGGAGTGTAATAGCTCATCCCAGATAGTAGTTCTGTTATTGAGTACGAAAATAATATCTTCAAAATCACTACTGGTTCTGCCATCGTTGTTTCCGCGACCCATGAAAGCTTCAAACTTAGTTGCAATAAAGTAGTCCGGTCGCAAAATGCGAAAAGAATAGTCTGTTTCCGGCTCAACGACAATGGCAGATGTAAAGGCCGGTTTGTACCACCGGTTAGAAAAGCCTAAAATTTCTTGGTCAGTTGGCATAACATCTACAATAATTCCGTTTATTTGGTAGCGGCATATGACACCGGAGGTCTGATCATTAGAAAAACCTTTTTTCCTTAGCCTTTCCTCTAATGCTGTATACTCCCCGTAACCCGCCACCTCCGCCATAATATCTACGTCATCCGTAGGCCGGGTTTCCGCTGACGGACGGTCTGCATAGAGCGACACTGTTGCACCACCCACGAATACTACTTCTTTGGCGATTTCACCTAACGCATTGTAAACAATCTTAATCCGGGCTATATTTTGGGTATGGCTCATAGCATTATAGGAATAACGTCATGTGGATCAGGTAAGATAATTCTTTTCAATAACTCCTTCGCCGCTTCAATTTCCCGTTTCCGGCCAACTCTGAGGATATCTACGCTTGCAAGGAGCTTATAAAGAACCTGGTCTTTAACAACAGCGCCGGGAACACCGGGATGTAAGGGCTCAATAGACTGTCCTCTTATCTCACCATTTTCATCCGGCCACACATAGTTTTCCTTGGAAACAAACTTATCACGAAAATAGGGATGTGAATGGGCCGTGGGGACGCCAATCACGATACTGCCAGGCACCTCAGGAAACACGTAACGAAGCCCATATTGCAGGAACTCGAACAATGCCTGGCGGTGTGCATTTTTTTTGGCGCCATCTATTAATCCTGCAATATGGCTTCTGTTCAGGGAAACAGAAATTTCGGATACAGAAATGTCCAACCCGGTTGCCAGGTCCCGTTGCTGCCATGGTCTATTACCCAGACTCACTATTTTAAGCAGAATGACAATGTCTTGTGGACGCATGCCATGATGTCCTTTCATAGAATAAAGGTAATAATTTTCTGTTCGCGAATCGCGAACAAGCTACATAACCTGTTATTCAGGTTTCATAGGCAGAGATTTTTGGGGGCCAAATAAATAGAATGCAAATACCTGATCAGGCTTATTTTCTACCGAATAAATACTGGTAAAAGTTTATGTTCCCCGATCATCCGCCGGTATCTAACGTAATAAACACCATAACAAAAATATATATCTCCCAGGCATTTTCAGGATCAAGTTAAAAACTTGGGGGATTGTCTCAAAATTTGTTGTTTTGCAGCCTAATTAGATAAGAAACCGTGGATAAGAATTTGAATCTTCTCTTAGAAGCCCTCCTCCCAGAAGGGATTTTGTATTATTTCGAGCTCACAGATGCTTCTCAAACAGAAACTGATATTAGTATTTACTTAGAAGAAAAAAATATCGCTCCCGCCGAGCATCAGCATAAGAAACTTCATGCAAAGGACTTTCTGCCTCCTGTAGCTGTTCAGGACTTTCCTATCCGCCGAAAGAAAGTTACACTCTTTGTAAAGCGGCGCCGGTGGGAGGTTGTAGACACAAAAGAGACCATAACGAGAGATTGGGAAATAGTGAAAAAGGGAACGCGAATGACAGTGGAGTTCGCGGCTTTTTTAAAAGGATTACTTAGATAATCACCCTATAAGTCCGGTACAGCTGGGCAAATTCTTTCAGGTAGATGGCAAACAGCTTGGACAACAGTACAAGCATTACCTTAGTGACTTCAGCACCTGGAATCAAAAAGAACATGCCTGCGAATGGATGCTATTCGAGCAAAACATAGGCCCATCCTTAAGTATAGACGAAACTGCCTTCTCCAGCGGAGAGCTTTATACCATTGTAACCAACAAGCAGGCAAAAGGCAGGAAAGGGTCTATAGTAGCGATGATAAAAGGAACTACATCCGATTTTCTGAAAGAAAAATTGCTTAAGATACCTAAACGTCTGCGCAGGACAGTAACCGAAGTAACAGTTGACATGTCTGGCAGTCTCAATAGCACTATTAAAGCTTGTTTTCCCAATGCACACCGCGTAATAGATCGGTTCCATGTCCAACAGCTTGCTTTTGAGGCAGTACAGGAAATAAGAATAAAACATCGCTGGGAGGCCATGGAACAGGAGAATCTGGAATATGAACAAGCAAAACGTAATAAGGTAAAATGGGAACCAGCCAGACTTTACAATGGAGATACTCTCAAGCAACTCCTGGCCAGAAGCAGATACCTGTTGTTTAAACACCCCGGGCTATGGACCAGAGAACAAAAACAACGGGCTGAGTTACTGTTTAGCCATTATCCTTTGATTCAAAAGTCCTATCAGTTATCCCTTGATCTGGGTGAAATTTACCGGCATTCTAAATGTAAAGAAGAGGCCTTTAAGAAACTCGCATTATGGTATAATGATGTCGAGGGGTCTGGGTTATTATCCTTTAAAACCGTTGTCAAGTCTATGAAGATACATTATCTCAGTATCCTCAACTTCTTCAATAACAGAGCTACCAATGCGGCAGCTGAATCATTTAATGCAAAAATAAAGTCCTTTAGAAACGCTCTTCGAGGAGTGCGCGATGTGGATTTTTTTTTATTTAGATTGTATAAACTTTATGCCTAATCCCCCAAGTATCCAACTTGATCCCATTTTCAGGCGGGCATCAGCAGAAGATAACGCAAATAAAAAAACCGCTACAGTTTGCGACTGCAGCGGTTTTTAAAAATCATGGAGCATTGTTGATTCCTGCTCTCCCAGTTGCCCAACCAGGATTCGAACCTAGACAAACAGAACCAAAATCTGTCGTACTACCATTATACTATTAGGCAATACCCTTGTTGTTTGG
>JBCNPS010000172.1:0-12430 GCA_039593235.1 Chitinophaga sp.
GGTACTCGTTTTTCAACAAAGAAAACCGAAGGACCTACGGCGCCAGGTTTTACCAGCATATGCCCTTTGGGATACTCTTCATTTTTCATAACAGACAAAAAAGCTTCCCTGCTCTTTTCCGAGAGCTGCATTTTGTCATTTACCAGTTGAAAGAATCCGGTCATCATGGGCCAAAGCTAAGGAGTATCCATTTAAACGGCCCACTCTTTCTTCATCTTCCGGGAAAGCAACTGATTGGCAGCTGCATGATTGGTGATCTTTTCCTGCTGCGGATCCCACTGCAGCGGCGTATTGAGTTCATAGGCAATATTTACCAGGTTGCACACGGTAGCGCTGCGGTGGCCGGTTTCCACATCGGCAACAGGGAGACTTCTTTTCTTCACCGCCTGCAGGAAATCCAGGTAGTGGCTACTGCTGTGATACACCTGTTTTTCATTGCTGCCAATTACCTGGTCGCGCAACCGTTCCGGTGTAGTGACCAGCTTACCACGCTGGATCTCTATGGTTCCTTCGGTGCCATTAAACTGGATGGCATGCTGCTTACCAAAATTCTCGTGTGTCATTACAATGCCATTGCTGTAGCGCATGGTCATATGCTGTACTTCTTTTCCATCCGGCGGCGTAAAAGATACAGGACCGGTACGGTCCATATCCAGGGCCCATTGCACAATGTCGAACATATGCGCGCCCCAGTCGGTGATATCACCGCCGCCAAGACCTTTAAAGTCGCGCCAGCGGCCCCATAGCGGATCTCCTGTGGCCGGGTTCAGCTGGTGATTATAATGTACGTATTCATTAGGGCCCAGCCATAATGTCCAGTCCAGGTCCGCCGGCAGGGTTTCTTCCGGGAGATCGTAGGGCACAGGAGAACCGCCAATGCTCACTTTCACGTTCTTTATGTTTCCTATGTAGCCGTTGCGGATCAGCTCCACGGTTTGGCGAAATTCCGGGCGGGAACGCTGCATGCTGCCGGTTTGAAACACGCGTTTATGTTTGGCCACTGCGTTTACCATAGCACGGCCTTCGGCTACTGTAAGCGAAAGCGGCTTCTCACAGTAAATATCCTTGCCGGCGGCGGCGGCCCTTACCGCCATAGCGGCATGCCAATGGTCCGGCGTGGAAATCACTACGGCGTCTATATCTTTGTTATCCAGCAGCTCTGTAAACCGGTGATAGGTTTTACATCCCTTGTAAACAGGCTGATCGCGCTGTTCCGCATAATATGCATTCACCATCCGGCTGAAGTTGTCCACCTTGGACTGGTATACATCACACGCAGCTACGATCCGGCCTTCCGCCAGGGGCAGAAAGGCTTTCTGCAGGGTGAGCGACTGCCGCCCGGAGCCGATAAATCCCAGGTTGATCCTGTCGCTCGGCGCTATAAACCCTTTGCCTCCCAGCACGTAACGGGGTACTATCAAAAAGGCGGATAATGCCGCTGCACCCGTAATAAATTTCCGGCGGTCTATTGCTGCGCCGGTTTTCTTTACTTCCTGCTCCATGCTTATGATTTAAGTTGATTGTTACAATAGGCAATACATTTCCGCAGTTCTTCCACGGTATCGGCGCCGTTATATTCGTATTCTATATTTGCCGGGATTGGCCATCCGTTATCACGTATCAGGCGCAATACAGGGCCAATAGGCGTATCGCCTTCCCCGAGCGGTACATTGGGTCC
This sequence comes from Chitinophaga sp., assembly GCA_039593235.1. GTDB lineage: Bacteria > Bacteroidota > Bacteroidia > Chitinophagales > Chitinophagaceae > Chitinophaga. Next base: position 1,679 of record JBCNPS010000172.1, read on the forward strand.
CTGGTGTTTTTTGCGGTCCTTTACATGGATGCAGATGATCTTTTGATGATGTTCCTTCAGGTATTCCACCGCATCAAAATCCGCCGCTGTAAAATGGCCTATGTCCAGGTTTATTTTAATGTAAGCGGATAATCCCTGCATACCGCGGGCAAAACTATCCGGCGATGAAAATTCATTAGGTTGGTCGGTATGGGAATGGTTGTGCATCCCTACCTGTATCTTATATTTTTGTGCGTATACATCCACCCGCTTCATTACGCTCACCGTGGCGGAGGTGGTGATACTGTCTGTACCCAGGGCCTGCGCAATTAGGAACTGCTGTTCCAGGTCGTGTTCGGAAATGCTATCCTTGATGCTGGCCGTATAGGCCTGTATGCGGATACCGGCTGTCTTGAATTTATCGCGGATGGCATGGATCTCTTCCATTTTCAGGTTAGCCCGCCATTGCTCCAGCAATTCCTTTTTACGCTGGTTATCTGCCGGCGTACTGTTGCGCTGCCACTGCGCTTCCCGTGGTTCTACATGGCCGCCCCATAGCTCACAGCTTTTAACCCCCAGGCTTACCATGGCTTTTATAGCTTCGTCTAAAGGCCGGTCGCGCAGGCTGTAAGATTGCAACCCGATGGTAACGGGAGCTGCTACCGGGAAGGCCTTTAAGGCATTGGGCAGCATCAGTCCCGCTACGCCTGTAAGGGTAAGTTTGGTCCATTCCCGCCTGTTTAATGTTTTCATATACGTGGATTTTTATTACCGGAAATATTTAGCCTTCACCGACTTTCCCTGCTGCAAAGGCAGCAGCGCAGCGCCGCCTTCAATACCCAGGTCGGCTTCAATTACATCCGCGCCGTGGCTGATCAGGCGTTGATAACCTTCCTTTAGCTGGTCTGCACTAATCTGGCCTTTGGTATATTGCTGATCAATATTACGGGAACTACCCAGCATGCACATGGCGCCCCGTTTATGTACGGCATCAAAAATAGCCTTACTCTCCGGCAGCTGATGGCTTACAAAGCCTATTACATTCGCCCAGGGAACACCGCTTTTATCCATCATCTCTACATTCTCTTCTTTACCCATCATCACTTCCATGATAATATCCTTATTGTAGGCGTAACATTTTTTTGTATCCTCATCGGAGTAAGAGATGACGATGGCATTGGCTTGCGCCTTGTTTTCGATGATCTTTTGCGCACGTACTTCTATGGGCACATCCTTGGCATCGATCACCAGGATGGTTTTTCCCCTGGCCCACTGCAATGCTTCATCCAGTGTGGGGATCCGGTAATCAGTAAGATTACCTTCCGTGTCTTTCAGCCGCAGTTTTTTCAGTTCCTCCAGTGTATGGTCCGCTACTTTGCCATGACCATTAGTAGTGCGGTCCAGTGTAGGATCATGCATCAGCACGATCTTACCGTCTTTGGTGTAATGCGGATCTATTTCCAGCATGGAAGTGGTATGACTTAAAGTATTTTCAAAAGTGGCGATGCAATTCTCCGGGAAGCCTTTCCTGGGGCCGCCCCGGTGGGAGCTTATAAACGGGATACGGTCCGGCGTATAGTGAAAAAAGCTTTTCAGGTCCGCAGCACTCCGGGTGTTGATGGTATGCAGCGTTGCAGTTTGTTTAAAACTGTACAGCCCTGTAAGTATAAAAACGATCAATGCCGGAATCAGGTATTGCTTAAGCATAGTGTTAAATTAAAAAACGTTTATTAATGTTTATATGGAAAAAATGGTGCGTTGGGTATGGTGGCAGCTGCCAGCATCTCCCTTACCTGTTTTACCAGCGCTGGATGCCGGGTTGCGAGGTCGGTCGATTCAGCAGGATCTGCCGCCAGGTCATACAATTCTATGGTTCCTTCCCTATCGGCAGGCGTGCTTCTGACCACTGCTTTCCAGTGGTCAAAGCGTAGCGCCCGGCTCTCCAGCCAGTTGCGGGGTTGTTCACTGCCCTTGCCTGGTTTGTTCCAGTTATAGTTGTAGGTATAATATTCCCAGTAGAGATATGGATGAGCTGTTTGTTTACCTGTATGAAAAATACTTGGGCAGACAGATAAGCCGTCTATCCCCGCGGGTGCTTTGATACCGGCCACCTGGCAAATAGTAGGCAGCAGATCCCACCCCGCAGTTACATGATCCGATACCTGACCAGCTTTGATCCTGCCCGGCCAGTACGCAATAAAAGGCTCACGGATACCGCCCTCGTACAGGTTGGTTTTAGCGCCACGCAAGGGGCCATTGCTTTTAAAGAACTTTGCAAAGCCTGGGTTAGCGCCGTTATCACTCACAAACAGGATAAGGGTATTTTCCTCCAGTCCTTTTGCCTTCAGCGCGCTGATGATGCGCGCCACATCCTGGTCCAGCAGGGAGATCATGGCCGCATAGTTGGTGAACTCCTCCGGCCATCCTTTGCCTGCATAGGCGGAGTTGTCCGGTATTACATGCTGCCCGTGCGGGATGGTATAAGGCAGGTAGAGGAAAAAGGGATTATCCTTTGCAGTGTCCAGGAATGCCAGTGTTTTTTCTACAAACAGCTGGTGACTGTAAGCGCCTTTCTTACCATCTGCATTCTGCGGCAGCATTACCTTTTTACCATTCTCATACAGGAAAGGCGGGTAATAGTTATGCGCCTGGATCTGGTCGAGATAGCCATAGGAATAATCAAAGCCCTGTGTATCCGGGCCGTGGTTTTCGCCACCCAGGCCCCACTTGCCGATAAGGGCTGTGCGGTAACCTGCTTTTTTCAACAGCTCCGCGATGGTTACTTTTTCTGATGGCATGGCAGGATCTTCCTGTTCATCCGTCAGGAAGTTGCCACGGATATAGGTATGCCCGGTATGCATACCCGTTAGAAACGATTCACGGGAAGGCGCGCACACGGTATTGCCTGCATAGTAGCGGGTGAACCGGATGCCATTCCTCGCCATCGAATCGATATGCGGGGTTTGTATCATCTGCTGCCCGTAGCAGCCAAGATCCCCGTACCCCATATCATCTGCCATGATCAGCACGATGTTGGGTTTTGCAGGCAGGCTTCTTTTTACGGAAGCCTGCCTGAACCCAAAGGCGGCGAGCAATAGCAGCCCTGCGCCTGTGATGGATAAGATTGTATGTACTTTCATTTGCTTCATTAAGGTTGACCAAATAAAACGCCACGACCGCCGGTGCCAACATAGATGCGGCCAAATACCTGCCTGTCGCCGGCCAGCGCTTTTACGCCTGCAGGGAACAGCTGTGTGCCGTTATCGATACGGTCCCAGTTAACACCAAGGTCCGTAGAGCGGTACAGCCCTTTTGCCCCCGAAAGGGTGCCGTAACTGTATACCGCCGGCGTAGAGGAACCACTGGGCGGTGCGCCAAAGGCGAATGCGGTGGACGTAGTTAAAGCCGTCACTTTGCTGAAGGTAGTGCCGCCGTTGGTAGTGCGGTACAAACCATTCGCATCCAGGCTTACCCATACTTCGCCTGTAACACCGGGGCGTGCAGCCACAAACAGGTAGGAGCTTTTGTTGGGAATAGCGGTAGCGTTCATCTGCGTCCAGGTGGCGCCGCCGTTTGCAGAAGCATACAGGTAGCCCGATTTGTAGATATAGAAGCGATTGCCATCAGCGCCATCGGCCGCCAGCGCAAAATCCTTGCTCCATACATCCACTGCATTCACGGAACCCGCAGGGGCGCCGGAAGCTGCACTCCACGAAGCGCCGCCATTGATGCTGTAGTAAACCGCGCCGGTTGATCCGCCGGCTACATACACCATCTTGTTGGGATCTGTAGCGGAAATGGCAATACGGCCCAGCTTTACGCCGCCCGGTAAAGTGCGCGTGGTCCAGGCGCCGCCGCTGTTGGCGGAAGTAGCCAGGATAGTACCGGTGCCATCATTACCGGTAGCGCCCAGGATAGCAATATTGGCAGGTTGTGTTTCGCAGAAAGCAATACTGAAACCTTCATTGATATTGTACAACCTGGAGGGATAGCTGTTCACATCGGTATGACGGAACCCGAAAACATCCGCCACACCGGAGTACAGCGATGCACCGCCGGAAGGCGCTGCCAGTGTTAATACCACTGTTTCTTCATCGCCTTTAATGCGTGTACTCCAGGCTACGGAACCGGCGGCCCATGCATCGGAAGTATACCAGATGCCAAACCAGTCGGTATAATACAGGTCGCCATGATGCAGCGGATCAAACACCAATGCAGCCGTAGCGCTGGAAAACCAACCACTGGGCCACCAGGCGGCTTCCAGTGTTTTAGTGATGGGCAACGCAGCGGTATTCATCTGCTGCCAGGTAGTACCGCCATCGGAAGAACGGTACATAGGATTGTTGAAGCTGCTGTAACGCTGGCATACCGCTATCTTCAGCGGGTCGGACGCTTCAATGGAAATGCCGCAGTAATTCTTGCCTGCACCACCGGAAGGGGTGATATCTTTCCAGGTGCTGCCATTCCAAACGGTTACACCGGTAGAATGCGATACATACAGTTTGCCGTTGGATACCTGCATCCGGTTAGGAGAAACAGGCGCGCCTGTCATTGCGGAAAAAGTAGCGCCGCCATCGGTACTGCGATAAATGCCCGTACCGGGAATGCCTGCATACACCGTAGCAGAGCGCCCGCTAACCGTTGTTGCCGGATCAATTACCACGGAACGCACTCCATTGGCGCCGCCATTGGGCACACTGGCAATTTTTGTCCATGCGCCGCCGGTATTGGTGCTGCGGTATAAGCCATCGGAACGTGTACCGGCATAAACGGTAGTACTGGTGAGCGGATCTACGGCAATGCACTCACCGGTCCACCGCATATCACCATTACCATTATACGTAGCGGTCATTACTTTGGACCACGACTGCCCGGTATTTTCGGAGCGGTAAATACCGTCGTTAAGCGCCAGGTACACGCGGTCAGGGGCATTGGCATCGAGGGCCATACCATCTACATGTGTGCTCAGGCTTTCCAGCATGGGCACCCAGGTGAACACCTGGTTATCCCATTTGTAGGCGCCGCCTACATCGGTGCGGATGTACATGCGGTTCGACTGTGTAGGATGAATAGCGATACCGGTTACATAACCGCCACCGCCAATGGCTACGTTTTTCCAGTTGTAGGGTAGCATGGCGCCGGTAGTATTCGCTGTTTCACTGCGTTTACCATTAATGGCATCCAGCTGCTGGAGTTTTTTACAGGAAGTAACGGCATACAGCGTTACCAGCCCCATAATTAACAGGGCAATGTTGGTTTTTTTCATAAAGGGTAATTTTTTAGTAGTTCGGGTTCTGTGCTATTTTAGGATTTTGTGCTATTACAGTTTGTGGTATCGGCATCAGGTAATTCTTCGATGCATCGAAGGTAATTTTACCGCCGCCCGCATTGATTTTTTGATAGGTAAGATGATCGCCGGTACCTGTGATCTTCATGGCGCGCAGCGGTTTGCTGAACACTTCGCCGGCTATCTTCCAACGCCACAGGTCAAACAGGCGTTTTCCTTCAAAAGCCAGTTCCACGCGGCGTTCCCGACGGATACGCGCACGCATCTGCGCCTGTGTAAGATTAGCCGGTAATGCAGGCAGGCCGGCCCTTGCACGTACTTTATTCATGGCGTTGTATACGGTGGCATCCGGGCCGGCATCTTCATTCTGTGCTTCTGCATAGTTCAGCAATACTTCTGCATAACGCCAGATGATAGCATTGGCGCCACTGCTTACCCCGGGAACAATAGCCGGGTCTACCATCTTCTTTAAAAAATAACCTGTACGGCCTTTACCTCCTGCCCCGGCCTCGTCCAGCTCATTGGGGTTATTAGCCACACCCAGGCGGGTGTAGATAATACCGCTTTTCCAGGCAGCGCCGTCGTAAATGATAGAAGCGGCAAAACGTTTATCCCTGTTCTCATAAGGATGTTGAGGATCAAACTGCGTGGAACCTTCCGCCTCCGTTTTTCCATCCAGGAACTCATAATCATCTACCAGGTCCTGTGTGGGATTCACAGCGCCCCAGCCCCCACCGTCAGACACTTTCACAGGGTTCCAGTATTTTTCTTTGATCTCGCCTTTTACGTTGGCGGCATACTGCACATCGAAAATTACTTCCTGGTTGTTTTCGTTGGCAGGCAGGAACAGTTGGCCGTAATCAGGATACAGGTCGTAACCTGCGCCGGCATTCATGATCTTCCCGTTCACAGCAGCAGCGTCTTTCCATTTACCGGCATATAACAATTGCTCTCCTTCCAACGCCCAGGCGGCGCCTTTACTGGCGCGACCTGCATCTTTGGCGGCTATTTTCAGCGGCAGATCCGCAGCAGCTGCTTCACATTCCTTCTGAATAAATACCACACATTCTTCGTAAGTATTGCGTGCGTAAAAAATATCATCGCCCTGTTCCGTGCGGTTCAGCGGAATAGTGATCAAAGGCACGCCTCCGTAAAGATCCATGAGTGATTTATAGTAATAAGCCCGGAGGAACCTTGCCTGGGCCAGCATGCCTTTTTTGGTGTTATCATCAAAATCCGATTTACCCACATTTTCGATGAACACATTACACTTACGGATATTGGCATACATATTTTTCCAGTGCGGTGTAAACACCGGCGTAGAAGGACCGTAAGCGCCAGGGGCAAAATTCACATAAGATGGAATACCCGCCAGTGGCCCGCTGATACTGTTATCGGAGAAATTATCCAGCGGATCATTGCTGATCTCTGAGGGCACATTGGTGAATACCGTTGATTGCGGACCTGGATTCAGGCTATTGTAAATATCGTTCAGGAACAGGTTCGCATTAGCAGGTGTTTGCCATACGGTAACATCGGTGAGCTGGTCGGTAGGTGCAATATCCAGTTTACTGTCACACGCCGTAAATAAAAATGTGGCCACCGCAATATATATGATACGTGCTTTCATAATGTTCAATTGAGGATGTAATTAGAAATTGGCATTTAACCCGAAGGAGAACACCTTTTGCTGGAAATAATACCTGGCGCGTTTGCTGGCGCTGCTTACACCGATTTCCGGATCCAGGTAACTTTCTGCGGAGAAAGTGAGCAGGTTTTGCGCGGCGCCGTAAATACGGATGGAGTGAATGCGCAGGTGGCTCATAACGCCGGCAGGAAGGGTATATCCCAGCTCCAGTGTTTTCAATCGCAGGTAAGCCCCATTCCTTTCCCAGAAAGAAGATACCTGCTGGCTGTTGCTCGTAGGCGCCGGCATGATCACGGGATAGCGTGCATTGCGGTTATCCGGTGTCCAGTAATCCAATTGTTCACGGAATATTTTTGCGCCGTTAAAGAATGGCAGGGAGGCTTCGTTGGTGAGCTGGAAACTGCTTTTGGCGGCGCCCTGCCATAACATGCTGATGTCTATTCCTTTCCAACTTACATTGGTGGTAATGCCGTAAATGATCTGCGGGAACGCAGGATCACCGATCACGGTTTCATCGTTGGCATCAATTTTTTTATCTCCGTTAATATCAGCGTAGCGGATATCGCCGGGCTGCACGGGACCAAAAGTTTGTTTAGGCGCTGCATCTATTTCTTCCTGCGACTGGAACAGGCCGATGGCCTTTAAACCAAACTGCGTGTCCAGCGGGCGGCCGGTGCGGCGACGATTAGGATCGTTGAGGGTAGATGCATTTTCAAAAGTTTGTACCAGTTTGTTTTTCGCGTAAGAAAAATTAAGCCCTGCATTCAATGCAATGCCGTTCTTAAACGTATGCGCTGTATTTAGGGAGAAGTCGAAGCCCTTATTATCCATAATTCCCGCATTGATCTGCGAGATGCCGATGCCATATTCCACTGGCACTACCGCATTGGGCGCCACCAGCATATCTGAACGGCGCTCTTTGAAGAAGTCCAGTTCAAAGTTCAGCTTACCTCTCCACAGGCTTCCTTCCAGGCCGATGTCTGCTTTCTTCGCTGTTTCCCAGGTAATGTTTGGATTAGGTTCATTCCTCTCAAATACGCCCTGCACCTGTGAAAACTGCGTACCGCCAAAACCATAGCTGCTGGTTAAACCATAGCTGCTCAGGTACTGAAAAGGCGCACCTGCCAGGTTACCGGACTTTCCGTAAGAACCCCGGAGTTTTAAGTTGTCGATCCATTTGTAGTTATCCTTGATAAAACTTTCTTCCGACAAACGCCAGCCGAGTGAAACAGCGGGGAAGAAAGCGAAACGCTTACCCGGTGCAAAGTAATAGTGCCCATCGTAGCGACCAGAAAACTCGGCCATATACTTCTGGTTAAAAGTATATCCTAAGCGGTACACAAAACCCAGTTGCTTATAGGAACCGGAAGAGCCCCAGTTGTCCAGGTCTGATTTATTGGAACTGCCCAGCGACAGTTCATCCAGGTTCACCTGGTAATTAAGACGGGATGCGCCGAACTGGTTGTTTTCGCCCTGCCTTAATTCGGCTACTGCCAATGCGGTAATGGCATGTTTACCAAAGGTGTTGTTATAATTAATATACCCTTGCAAAGTATAGTTCACTATCTGCACATAACCCTGGCTCAGGCTGGGAGCAACTACCCCGGCTTTTGTAGGCACAAAGTTATTATTGGCATCAAGGGAATAGATGTTATAGGGAAGCTGCCAGTTTTTCAGGGTACTATCACTTTTATCATAGGCGCCTGTGGCTTTGAATGAAAGGCCGGGAATAGCGGGAATTTTTTGTTCGATGGATAACTGGGAGAAGAAAATATTCCTTTTCACCCTGTTATACCCGCTCTCGTAAATAGAGGGCAGCAGGCCGTTGCCGGGCAACCCGTTGGAAAACTGCAGCTGCTGGTTCAGTAAGGGCGGGTTCTTGGTAACAGAAGTATAAATACCGGTACCGCTTTGTGAACCCGGATTTTTGGTGGCTTCCAGGCTTGCTTTAATATCCAGCGATACAATGGTGGAAGAAGTAGCATTTACATCCACGTTGGATGCGATATTATAACGGGAATAATTGATGGCATCCACAGAACCCTGCTGGTACAGGTGGCCGAGAGAACTGAAGAAGCGTACCTTATCGGAACCACCGGAAAGCGACAGGCTCTGGTTATTCATGGGCGCTGCAAAGTCAATTACTTCGCGCATCCAGTCGTGATCCGGATAATGATCAGGATCGGAATGATCTTTATATTTCTGCAATTGCTCATCGCTGTAGGCCGCAGGTAACCCCGCATTTTTATTGGCGGCGTTCAGCGCCGTGGCAAACCCGTAGCTATCCAGGTAATGCGGGTACTGGGTGGGTTGCTGAAAACCATACCAGGTATTAAAGTTCATATCCACTTTACCTGCCTTTCCTCTTTTGGTAGTAATGAGCAGTACACCGTTGGCGCCGGCCAGGCCATAGGGGGCAATAGCTGCGGCATCTTTCAGCACTGTTACGCTTTCTATTTCTGCAGGGTTGATCTGGGAATAGGTTCTTGGCACACCATCCACAATGGTAAGCGGTCCGTTATTACCACCGGTGGTACCGATGCCTCTCACTCTTATTACCGCTGCATCCACGCCCGGCTCGCCGCTGCCCTGGAAGGCCAGCACACCGGATACGCGGCCGGCAATGGCATTGTTTATATTTGCTACCGGCGCCTGTGCAATATCATCACCTTTCAGTGTAGAAATGGCCGCGGTAGTGGATACTTTTTTCTGTGTGCCATATCCTACTACGATCACCTCTCCCAGCCCTTTGGCTTCTTCCCGGAGCGTAATGTTCAGGGTGCTTTTTCCATTCACCGCCAATTCCTGGCTTTGAAACCCGATATAGGAGATCACCAGTACGGCATCTGCGGGGGCGTCCAGTTTGTAATGTCCGAAAGCATCGGTGGCAGCGCCGGTATTGGCGCCTTTTACTTTGATGGATACACCGGGAAGCGGCGTTCCTTTACTATCGGTAACAGTACCTTCCACCAGGGAAAATTGTATGTTCCGGGAAACAGTGATGGCAATCACGTTACCGGATAAAAGACGGTAATTCAGGTTCAGGGATGACAGGAGGTTGCTGAGCACATCGGTAAGTTCCTGGCTGCCGTTTGTTTTTACAGATACCAGCGTATTCAGCGGCACATCTTTAGCATTATAGAAAAAACGACACCCGGTAACATCCTGTATCTTATCCAGGGCCCTGGAGAGCCGCACATCCTTCACATCCATCGATAGCTTAATATCCTTCTGGGAATACACCTTCGCGGATAACTGCATACAAAACAGGAACGTAGAAAGTAGCGTCAGGCGCATAGTTCTTTCAATTAGCTTAACATTAACAAAAGGGCACAACCTTCCCTTAAGTAGATTTTTTTTCATACTTTTATCTTTTACGGTTTTTTGGAAGACGCGCTTCGATAGGTGACTTCCAATAAAATTGATAAGTGTTGGAGGGAAATGTTAGCGCATTTCCCTTCTTCTTTTCAGGGATGACGGTGATTACCCCGGATCATGGCTACTTATTAATAATAATTGTTTCATTGCCCGATTTAACTTTAAACGGTACTATTACCTGCAACAGCTTTAATGCTTCTGTAATATTTTCATTCTTAAAAATGCCGGTTACCCGGTAATCCCTGATCTCCTGGTCTTTGATGATGATAGTGATGTTATATCTTCTTTCCATCATCTTGGCCAGGTCTTCAAACCGCTCATTGCGGAATATCAGCTTATCTTCTATCCAGGCGGTTTCTACGATATCGTTGGTTTTAGCATAGGGAACTATTTTCGATTCCAACGCCGCATTACTGGTGCGTGACGATTTTGCCTTTGAAGATGGCCTGTTCAGCGGCTA
>JBCNPS010000173.1:0-12378 GCA_039593235.1 Chitinophaga sp.
CAGTGAATCCGCCAGCATTGGCTTTAACTGCGCCAGTAATACTTTATCCATACATTCGCCGGGGCCGGATAAAGAAACCAGGCGGTTGAAATTCCTCCGGCCGGCCGCCATAAGACCAATTAAAGCCGCTTCACTATGCCCTATCAGCGCTACACTTTTAAATTGTGTTGTATTTTTCTGCAGGTGATCAATCCAGGCAATGGCATCATCGGTATAGTCGTCCAGGGAAGTGGCGCTGCTGCTTTTTTTGAAGCCGGCGCTTTGCCCTATACCGCGCTTATCGTAGCGCAGGGAGGCAATGCCGTTATCCGCCAGTGCGGCCGCCAGTTGTTGATAAGAGTTACCGTTCGGCGCCGGTAACAAGGGGTTATTACCGTTATGATCTGTAGGACCGGAGCCCGCAATGATCAGCACCACCGGCCAGGGCTGCGGGGATGCCGGTTTGGCAAGCACGCCATAGAGGATGCCGCCATCTGTGGTAGCCACGGTGTCTTTTTCTTCGAAAGGCAACAATGCCGTGGCTTTGGGCTTGTTACCCGCAATAAAAAAACCGGCAATATGGTGCATATTATCGAACACCAAACGAAATGTAACCACAGCTTTGGCAAACCTGTTATCTGCCAGTATCATATCGTATGCCCCTTCCTTTAATGCTTTTGTGGAGATGACGGCTTCCCAGTTCCCATAAGATTGTTCAAGCTGTTGCCAGATGCCTTTCAACATGTCTGCGCTTACTTTTTCTTTCATATTGGCATCCATATTTTCCTTTGCACCTTCCCAGTTCGCTTTACCCAGCTGTTCAAAGAAATGCGTAGCTACCTGCTCGTTTTGTTGCGCTATAGCTGGAAAAAACAGGATACACAGGAGTGATAACAGGTAATATTTTTTCATAGATCCGGAGTTTGCTGAATTATTTTTCTGTAGATGTAATAAGAATAACTGCACGTAATAACCGTAGATACAAGCACCACCAGCAGCATCAGGTAATGCAACTGTTCCTGGTTCACAAGCCATGAAAGCATGAATCCAAGCGTGCCCGCAATAAACAACACCACGCCTCCCACCCGATGGGTTTTACGCCATACGGTTTCATTTCTCAGGGTCCACGGTGTGCGGATGCCAAAGAAATAATTGGGCCGTACATTGTACATCAGGTTACCGCAAACCGCCAGGAAAACAAGCACCAGCTGCGGTATAAGCCGGTCCATTTTTGCTGCGCCGCCGGTAAGTAATAAGCATAAAGGCCCGATGGAAAGTATAAGATGTGTTCCCGCCCAAATGATCACATAAGGCTTGCGTGATAAAGGTTTTTCTTTACTGTTCCTGTACAGCGAAGAAAACAGGCGGTAAAGAAATACGTTCAATAACACCAGTACCACGATCCCTGAAATATATCCCCATAGTACTCCTTTGCCGGCCGGTATTTTCCCCGCTGCCACCAGCATTTCATACACCGGGATACCACTCAGGAACACTACCAGCACCATTTTAAAACCATACATAAAAGGGGCCATCCCTGCAAGCTCTTTCTTCTTTGCTTCATTGACCCGGAGAGGTAACAGGGTAATACTCATGGCCAGGTAAGTGATCAGGGTTCCCCCGAATATGCCCAGCACCAGCCCCAGCGGGGGCATATAGCTGTCCACTACCCATTTCCCTTCTTTGCCTATACTATAGTGGGAAGGCAATTTTTCCGGCAGTTGGGCCCTGAGCAGCGCATACACAAAAAACGGCGTCAGCATTACCAGGATCAGCAGGATCTCTTTCAGCCATTTACTTCCCTTCATACCTGGCCGTTTTAGGTTTTATCACCGGTAACTTATCTGCCGTGAACTGCAGCATCCATTTCAACAGTTCATCCATTACCGTGGTATTGAGGGAATAAAATATAAACTGCCCCTTTTTAACACTGGTTAGCAGCTCCGCCTGTTTGAGCAGGTCCAGGTGATGCGATATAGTAGGCTTCGAGAAACTAAAATGCTCCGCAATCTGCCCTGCAGTCAGATCCTCCTTTTTAAGCAGCTCCAGGATATCCCTGCGGGTTTTATCATTGAGCGCCTTGAATACGTTGTTCATGGGAATACATTTAGACAACTATCTAAATACTAAGGTAATCCAATCGGGGAAACAATCAAAATAAAAAGCTGTGGATCGCCTTCGGCGATCCATGCGGATTTTGTCTGACTCCGGATTACGCTGATTTTGATGATTAATCTGATTGATTATTTTGGATTTTTTGATTTTTCTATTATAGTTAAGAGAGATAAAAGTGAATAAATAATTCGCTTTTATCTCCCCAAATCCTTTAAAAATCCAAAATAATCAATCAGATTAATCATCAAAATCAGCGTAATCCGGAGTCAGACAAAATTCGCGCGCATCGCCGAAGGCGATCGCAAAAAGCGCAGCGCCCTGTAAGAGGCGCTGCGCGGGGCGGAAGGGAGAGGTATAGGGAATTAAGGCATTATTTCAATAGTGGTTCCCTCCTGCCAGTTTTTATGTTCAGGAGTATAATAGAGGTAACAGTTGCTGGCTTTCCCTTTGTATTTGCCGGGAACATCGGCTTTCAGATCGAGTGCAACGGTTTTGGTTTCACCCGCGGCAAATCCCATCCAGTAAAACACCAGGTAGCTATCAAAGATCTCGTAATAGGCTACTTCTTTTTTATCCGACAGTTCTTTCAGCTGCCAGGGCTGCAGCGAGAGCCCGGCGGGTATGCCGATTTTTGCAATGGCCATGGGTTGCAGCGTGGATTTGATATTCGTTACGCTGATATTCATCCGCACGGTTTCACCTGCTTTGGTGCGCGTGTCACTTAAGGCGGTATGCAGCTGCAGCTCTGCGCCGGGACTGTCCGGCGGCTGTGTGGTGAAATAAGACAGCTCCATGTTGTAAGGCAAACCAGGCTGATTGCCGCTATATTGCACGGCAAAGGTATTCGCGCCGGTTTTCACTGCGTGGCTGAATGACTGTCCAGCGGCAAGCGGCTGGTTATTCAGGAGGAAGCTGATAGTGCCGTTGCTTTCCGCACGGCCTTTCAGTTTCATGTATTCTACAATAGCATTAAGTGCCAGTACCGTTGCCTGCGTAGATCCGTAACCGTAGTATACTTTTTCAGACAGTATTTTAGAGATGGCAATAGCGACAGCGGCCATGTCAGGATGTTGCTCACGGGTGAGCGCCATGGCGTATAACGATAACGCCTCTACGCGGAGGGAAGCATCCCTTGAGTTAACAACAGAGGTAGCCGCAGCCAGGTTCTCCTTCCTGTAATTCTCCTTCAGCGCAGCCATCAGGCGGTTATAGCCCGTAGTATCTTTCATATTACTGGCTGCCAGCGCCATCAGCGCCAGTTGGTAACCATCGTTGGAGGCCAGCGCTTTCAGCACTCCCGCGTTATACTCCCGCTGTATTTCGTTACCTGCTCCGGCTTGTGTGAGCGCATATACAATATACAGGTTGGCAATATTACCGGGCACCGACCGGAACCTGTCGTAGCCGCCGGCCGATGATTTAAAGCCCCCTTCTCCGTCGCGGCGGCTGAGCAGGAAAGATTTTGTACGGGCAAGCATGCTTTTATCCACATCAATGAACGCCTGCATATCCGTAAATTCCAGTAAGCCATAGGCGGTAAGCGCTTCATGCGGCGGCGTATGCCCGAACCATTCAAAACCACCCATGGCTGTTTCAAACGCAATTAACTTTTTATAACCCGCTTCAATATATGCCAGAGCTTTGGCTTCCGCTTCACGGTTTTGTTTACCCGATTCTTTGAGGTACTTCAGGATAAAAATATTCGGGTAAGTACTGGAAGAGGTTTGCTCAAAACAGCCATAGGGTTCTCTCAGCATGGATTCAATACCATCCAGCAGCTGTCCTTCCAGGGAAGTAAATACCTGCAGCTTTGTTTGTATGCTGCCCTTTACCGGTTCACTGATATGGAAGGGATGTTGCGCAGATGTTTCACCTGAAAAGGTGTGCACAACAGGAAACCCGCGCTGCGCCGCCGCTATGGGGAGCGCCAGGGTTTCCGTTCCGCCTTTTCCATGCACGGTAAACTTCACGGTGCCGCTGGTGGGTGCAATGGCTTCCAGCGGGATAAGCACCTGCCGGGAACTATTGGGTTCCAGCGTAACCTTATTCTCAAAACTGCCAGCCGACATATTAACGGGAACGGCTATACTGATATCCAGTTGTATAGCGGAGGCGCTGTTATTTTTAAGTACCAGGGGCACCATTGCCTGGTCGCCGATAGTAAGATAGGGCGGTATTTTGGCGTCAATCTGCAAGGCATTGCGGGCCGACCAGGTAGCCTCTGCCCTGCCCGGTTTGCCATTCCAGGCAATTCCCTCGGCAATTGCCCTGAAAGTAGTGGCGGCGTCAGAGTTGTAAAACTCCAACGTGGCCTTGCCTTCTTTATCTGTTTGGACTACAGGATTCCAGTAAATGGTTTCACGGAAATCAGTTCGTTCATCCGTGTCCGTGGTAGCGTAGCGGGGCGCGTAGAAACGCCTTGCCACGGAAAAACTGGCCTGGCTGGCCGGTACCGGCGCAGTGGCATAATAACTTCGTTTGCCAACATTGAAACGGATCCTGCCGGTAAGCTTGTTTTTGGTATGAATAACAATTACGCCGTTAGCGCCCCGGGCGCCGTAAATAGCTGCTGCTGCCGCATCTTTAACCACCTCAATGGAGGCAATTTCATTCGGGTTCAGCTGCATATCCAGTCCTTCCATCACCACGCCATCCACTACATACAAAGGCTGGTTATTACCCGTGAGTGAGGCATGCCCCCTGATCCGTATATCCGCCGGGGCGCCGGGATTCCCCTGGGGTATTACCTGCAACCCCGCTATCCTGCCCTGCAGCAGTCCCTGCACGTTATTGCCTGCAAGGCCTGCAATCTCCTCCTGGTGAACTATAGCCACCGCCCCCGTAACCGATCTTTTCCTTTCTGCGCCCAAGCCCACCACTACCACTTCGTCCAGCGCTTTGGCATCGTCGATCTTTATCATGTTCATCACGGCATTGGCGTCTTCCTTTTTTTCAGGTACTACCGGTAACGGCTGTACGACGGCGCGTTGTACCACACTTTTCTCCAGCAGCTTGCGGGCCCTGATCCCGTTATGCTCCACCCCATTCTGTTCTATCTGTATTGTTACCGGCTCACGCCCCTTTACCGGCCTTGCAATAAGACAATACCTGCTGAGTGGGTCCAGGTTGGTAAAAAAGAAAGCGCCATCCTCATCTGTATTCATTTGTATGGCCTTCCCCTTATCACTGGTATTGATAAGGAAAACAGTAGCCTGTACCGGTTCTTTTTTTGTATTCAGCACTGTGCCGCTGAGTACCTGGCCTTCGTCGGGGAGATACTTCAGTGATTCACCGTTCTTTGTTCCGGGGATGTAATCAAAATAACGGTAGCCATGGGTAAGCATCACCAGGTCAAGCGCAGGAGCTGCCTTAGGTTCATCTTCCTTAAAATAAAACAACGGTTCTTCTATCTTCCCATGCAATTCGCTGCTCATCAATAACCATGATAAAATGTGATCCTGCTTATCATCGGCATAGGTCCATAGCTTATCGTCCATTACGGCTACAGACAAATTGGATGGCAGCGGCGTTCCTTTATCGTCGGCTGTTCTGATGGTCATTTTCACTTTCTCCCTGGGCAGGTATGTTTTCTTATCAGTAGTAATGCTCACCTGCAATACCCTATTCCTGTTCAGGAATACCAGCCGCTCCGCAATGGGGGTTTTATCGGACAACAACGTAAACCGTGCAATACCGGCAGGAAAATTAGCTTCATCTATATCAACGGTTTGCCTGCCTTTCTTCAATGTGAGTACGTTTGTAAAGTAAGTCACGGACTTTGTCTGTCCCATTAATATCACCTGCTGATCAGCCGTGGAAGCCACTTCCAGGAATGTCTTTCCATCTTTCTTTATAACATTCATTACCGCTCCTTCGTTCCTGCATACAGGGAAATCATATACCTCCGCAATATGCAGCGGTGAAGTTATTTTCACTGTATATTTTTCACCGGCCTGCGGGGTGAAGGGAAATTTTCCCATACCGGCATAATAGCTTTCAAAGGCGGTTACCTGCCTTCCGGCATGATCCAGCACAACGCCATTTATATCGGCTGGTTTGCCGCGCTCATTCACCGCCCTGAAAGCGATATTACCGGTAAGGCCTGCTACCAGTGTTCCTCCTTCCGGCAACAATTGCAGGTCTATTTTATTCAATACAATTGGAATGCTGCGTGAAATGGATTCCTTATAGGCATCATAGTCGATGGTTATATTCAGCAGGCCGTCGGTGGTATTAAGATCCCGCGGCAGTGTGAACTGCAGCTGCGTTTTACCATTACTTCCCGTTACGGCGTTACCTGTTTGTATAACGGCGCCGCCTATACTCACTTTATAATTCACCGTATGCCCGGCTATGGGCTGATCGGATAAGTTCCTGATACTGTAATCCGCTGTCACTTCATCGCCAGGGCCGTAGCCTTTTTTGGGGAAATCCAGTTTCATCAGCACCCGGGGCGGAATTACCTGTTGCACGGTAATTTCCTTTGTATAAAAGGTGCTGTCGCTTTCGTTACGCATCCAGGAGGTATAAGCCTTGAGCCTGTAAATGCCACCGGGAATAGAAGGTTCAAAATAAAAAGAGCCTTCGGTATAACCATCTGTGATCTTGTAACTGAGCTTTTTCAATACTTTGCCGGAAGGGTCCAGTATATCTACAAACGCTACCTTGCTCACCGTGGAAGGTTGCTGATTTTTTGCATTTACCAGGTATAGTTTAAAGAACATTTCATCGCCGGGCTGGAAGAAAACATGACTGGTATGAATGTAGATCTTTTCTTTAAACGAGGTATAGTCATATGTTTGGGCCCGTGCTGCCAGTGTGGTGAGCAGGCATATGCAAAGGAAGCTGATAACTTTTTTCATGATCTCAGAATTGAATGGATGCGTTAAAACCATAAGTTTTGGTAGCAGGAAGATTGAAGAAATCCAATCCCGTGCTGTTGGCCTGGTCAAATAATAACTGTTCCGGGTCCGTTCCTTTGTAGGGCGACCATAACATGATATTATTGACATAGGCGCTGAGGGTAACCTTTTGAATAATACGCCGGAACAACAGCTGGTAGCTGAGTTTCACGGTATTCAGGCGAAGCCGGTCGGCCCGCTCTATATAATCTTCCGCTACGCCGCTGATCCCGTACCTGACCCAGCGGTTTTGGCTGATATCTTCTTTGGGGTTATAGAAATCTACGGGGATATTGTTTGGCCGGCCATCCGTTTGTACGCCGGGGAAAACATAGCCGGTGATATTCCTACCGGTGGCCGACTGCTGCGATCTGCCATAATAGTCCAATACCGCCTGTGTGCCGTTCCACCGGTCGCCGCCATGCTGCCATTCCAGGTCGGCCTGCAGGGAGAAGCGTTTCCATTGCACATTGTTATGCAGCTTCACCAGGAAATCGGGATTGGGATTCCCGATAATGGCAGGATCTTTTGCTACCAATGGGAACCCATCCGGCCCAATCACCTGGTTGCCTGCAGCGTCGCGTTGCCAGGCGCTGCCTACTATCACTCCCAGTGGCTGCCCTTCTATCAATGCGGTATGTACATCGCTGAAGCCGGCGATGGGCGTATAGTTATAAGGATCATTCACGCGGGTTACCTTATTGCGGTATGCAAAAAAGGAAAGGGTGTGGGAAGTAGCCACCGTTTTGTTCCTGAAATTATCTTCGAAGAGTTTCAGTTCCAGGTCAATTCCTTCGTTGCGGTGATCCGCCATATTCTTTAATACCAGTTGCCCGTTGGCCTCCACCGGGAACAGGTCTTGTTTGGTATTTCTCCTGAAAACCGAGGCGGTAAAGCTCAGCAAGGAATTTTTGTAGAGCTGCAGGCTGCTTGTCCATTCTTCCTGTAGCACCGGCAGCAGGCCATCATATCCTGCTACTTCCTGTACCTGTACATAACTGCCTGCGTTCCTCACGGAGTAGCGCAGCAGATTCACATAAGCAAGCGACCTGCTGATGGGAAGCTCTGTGGCGTTGCGCGAATAAGCCGACCTGGCGCGTATATTCCAGATACCGTCTGGTAACGGGTAGTCCAGTGCCAGGCTGATATCCGGCAACAGGTAATAACTTTTACGGGCGGTATTGGACACATAAATCTTATTACCTACCCCCAGGTTGATGCCCGGCCAATTCCAATGCTGGTAGGAGCTGAACGACTGAAGGTTCAATTCCTGCGCAGAGCGCTGGTACCGGTAGTTTTCCCCGTATACCGGCAGGTAGCGGATATCCGAACGGGCGTCTGTAAAAACGTAGTTAGCCGTAGCCTGTGTTCGCACACCACTTAAATAATAACTAAAATCCCTGGTGGCTTCCCCGTTCAATTGATATAGCCTGTCATCTTTTTCCCTTTGCAGTGGCAAGCCTTCAGGAAATGCAGCTGTACCGGGTTTAAAGCCTTCATCGCTATTCTCTGCTTTCCGGCTATAGGACTGGCGTATTTTATACTTCATCTTCTTCCAGGCATTCCGTTCCAGCAGCAGGCTACCCTGGTGGGCGTAGGTGCGGTAATAGTGCCTGTTGTTGCGGAGCAGGAAGTCGGGGTTATCGGCGGATGGGGCATAGCTTCTCTGCCCGTTGTTCAGCGTGTAGCCCTGGCCGTTATCGAAGCTCACGGGCGTAAGTACCGACTGTTGGTATACCCTGTTGAGGAAACCGGCGCGGTTGGTATTGGAAAATTGTTCCTCCTGGTAGTTGTATTTACCGCTGATGTGCAGCCATTTGATCCGGGTGCCGGCAGTGGCTTCCATGCTTTTGGTATCATTGCTGTTATAACGGATAACGGTATTTTCCGTTGTTTGTCCCAGCCGGATGCCAAACTCATGGAGCGGCGCGTCATTCACCAGTAAGGTTGTTTTCAGGTGAAAGCCCTGGGAAAACAGCGTGCCTGTTCTGAAAATGGAGTTCGTATAGCCGGCAGGGTGATGTCCGTTGCCTGTACCGGATGGTACCAGTTTCCCGTTTACATCGTACGGATAGGCTTGCCCGTTATACTCCAGCTGGCTCAATAAGGGGCCGTAGCTGAACACTTCATTGGTTTCGGGGCCCTGCCAAACCGGCGCTCCCTGCATAGAACGGCCCTGTGCATAGGCAGCTTGCAGGGCCGGCAGGCGGTTCACCGTTTTAAAAGCAATACCGGCGGCATATTCGCCTGCAAGCAGCAGTTTCTTTGGATAAGCGGCACGCATTACCAGCTCATTGTGCTGCACGCGTACCTTACGCAAGGAGGTATTCAGCGGCAACAGCCTCTTCACGGCAAGCTCCCGGCGCAGATTTTCAGGAAGATGCGCAGCAGTTGTGGTATCGCTGTGGATAAGGCGACTGTATTCAGGTGATAATACCGGGTTTACCGGGCCATTTTGCTGTGCAAAAATCAGGGATGGGAACAATAGCAACAGGAGTAAATATTTCAAGGCATACATTTTTACATTTATCAATATAAGGTATATTCTTAAAGTAAAACGGTGGCTGTTAACCGGTGAATAGCTTCTTCATAACGATACATTTATACTTCTAACTAATTAATTATCATCTTTTTAAAAACTATACCTGTATAAAACGACGATCCTTTCTCCCGCATGATGCGGGCGGGAGAATAATTCCATAAGCATCATAAAAAAAATTTTCCTGCGCCTTTAACTTTAAAAACGGGTAGCCTGTCCCGTTAAGAACCGGGACCTCTCCCGTTTATTAAAAAATAAACAACTCTTATAGTCTTATTGCCACGTGAAAAAAGATACTTAACTTAAGAACGTATTTTTTCATCATTAAAACCTCAGTATGACTATGAAACTTAAACACCTGACCACAGTGATCCTCTCCGTGGGACTAATGTTCATGATTTCCTGCAAATCGAAACCTAAGGACGCAGACATACAGGCTGCCGTTACCACTGCCCTGCAGTCATCTCCCGGTATAACTGCAGATGTTAAGGATGGCGTAGTTACCCTTTCCGGATCTGTTGCCAGCCAGGCCGACAAAGATGCCGCAGAAGCTGCTGTAAAGTTGAACCAGGGTGTTAAGAGTGTTGTTAACAATGTTACTGTAACCCCTCCGCCACCGCCGCCGGCTGCACCGGAAGTTACTGCCGACGATGCACTGAAAACAGCGGTAGCAGGCATTGTGAAAGATTTTCCCGGTATCCAGGCCGATGTTAAAGATGGCGTGATCACCATTACCGGCGAACAGAAAGCAGACCGTTGGAAAAAACTGAAAATGGCGCTGGATGCGCTGAAGCCTAAGAAGGTGGATGCATCAGGTTTAAAAGTAAAATAATCTTTCTCTTTAAATACAATAATCATGGCAGCATTACAGGATAAATATAAAGAGTTGATTGATGCAGCACAGGCTGCAGGCACCAGCAACCTGAAAGTAAGCGAACTCGATGGTGTATTGCATATAGAAGGCGAAGCACCTACCGGCGCTGTGAAAGACCAGCTGTGGAACATCTATGGCAAGATTGATCCCAACTTCCTGACCGGCGATGTAGTAATGAATATTAATGTAGCAACTGCTGTTGCCGGCGCTAAACTGAAAGTGATCACAGAATCATCTAACCTGAATATCCGCAAGGGCCCCGGCACCGACCAGCCTATTGTTGGTAAAGCAGCACACAATGAAATTGTTTCACTGATCAGCAAGCAAAGCGACCAGTGGTGGCTGATCCGCACAGATGGCGGCGCAGAAGGCTATGCCTATGCGCAGTATCTGCAACCCGTGGAATAACGCTATCAATATAAAAGAGGAAGCGTCCCGTATCAATGCGGGACGCTTCCTCTTTTATAACCTTACCATCTCTTTATAATTCCATCGATAATATAGGGAATGGTTTTCCCATACTATCTGTCGGAGACCTGGATACTACTTTAAAACCGGCGTGCAGGTAAAATCCAACCGCCTGCGTATTTTGTTCGTTTACATCTACTGCGTTAATGCCCTTTTCACGGATGGCATATCCCAGCAAAAATTTCCCGATGCCTTTTCCCCGGGTACCAGGATGGATGAACAACATCTCTACCTTGTTGGCGGCAGTACCTATAAAGCCCTGGATGTTGCCGGCGGCATCCTTTGTACAGGCCAGTTCCACGGCATGCAGGTATTCATTCAATATCAGCGGCCGGAAAAAATCAATATCTGCCTGGGTTAAAAAATCATGCGTAGCTTTTACCGATGCTTCCCATACCGACACCAGTTCCGGGTAATCGGCCGGTGTTACCATTGCTATCTTATGCGACATTATATCGTTTTGCTTACAAAGTAAAATAAAAAAAGAATGCTGTTATCCGCAGCATTCTTTTTTATATCGTTTACTTTTTTCCCGGTATCCTGATGAGCACCACTGAGCGGGGTGCTACTTCGTAGTTAATGACTTTGCTGACTTCCAGTTGGCTGGCGGCAGTATTAACGGCCGGTGCATTTTTGTCTGATGTATTTTCTGTGAATACCGTTACGGCCGCATTTGCCCGGCCTCCCGCCAGGCTGGCAACGCTGGCTTTAGCCTTCACTTTGTTTTCACCGGCGTTCACCAGTTTGATAATAATATCGCCGCTTTTACTGTCTTTCACACAAGACGCACCTGTGTTAACGTCATTGTCCAGCGAAACGATACCTGCATAATAGCGGTCGCCTGGATTGTTTGAAAACAAATGTTGTACGTAATAATTAGGCGTGCGGGTGATGGTGGTGCCTGTAAAATAAATCAGGTTAGGGTTCCACGAGGTATGCCCGGTACGCGCCAGCAGCGGGGCGTAGGATGATAACCGCACCACATCGCCGTTACGTTCCAGCCCTGTCATATACACGGCTTCGGCCAGTGCATTGAACCAGGTGTTCCCACGTGAAGCATATTCGCCCAGGTATACTTTTGATTTGCTGCGGTTGTAGGAATCGTAGCGATGCTTATGCTCCAGGAACCATTCCGGTTTCTCGTAGTAATGTTCATCCACTATCTGTAAAGCGTTTTCGTTGGCGAACTTCCAGCCGGCTTCAAAGTCTTCCCCTGCGGGAGCCGGGCCTACTGTGCCAATGAGCGTGATTTCGGGGTGCTTTTGTTTCACTGCCGTTTCAATCAACTTAAAGCGTTCCCTGAAAACGGGTGTTTGTTTGTCTTCATTACCAATAGCCAGGTACTCCAGGTGAAAAGGCTCCGGGTGTCCTGCAGCAGCGCGTTTGGCGCCCCAGGTGGAAGTAGCCGGTCCGTTGGCATATTCAATAAGGTCCAGTATTTCGTTGATATAGTCCTGCATTTCCTCCATTGGTAATCATTTCTGCCCGGTACCGCCTATGCG
>JBCNPS010000174.1:0-12302 GCA_039593235.1 Chitinophaga sp.
TTGGCGTTGAGCTTAACTTTTAAAAACCTGGTTATGCATATAAAATTACTTTTAGTGTTGCTGTTGACAGGATGCTGCTTTGTTGCCTGTAAAAATGATTTCCTGGAGCGTTATCCGCAAAGCGAGATCAGCCCGCAGCAGTTTTTCAATACGGAGAAAGACCTGGAGCTGTATGCCAATAGCTTCTATGCCAGCCTGCCTGGAGAGGATATCTTTACGGCGGATTTTTCAAGCGATAACGTAGATGTATCTGCAATTGATGAAGTAGTAACAGGACGAAGAAGGGTGTTCACGGATGCCGCTTCTGCCGGCTGGACCTGGACTGCATTATATAATATCAATTACTTCCTGGAACATTACGACAAGCCTGCTATCCCTGCAGAAGCGAGGAACCATTACGCCGGTGTGGCCAGGTTCTTCCGTGCATGGTTCTATTTTGATAAACTGAAACGATTCGGAGATGTGCCCTGGTACAGCAAGTCGCTGAACGCCGGCAGCCCGGAGCTTTACAAAGCGCGTGATCCCCGTAGTCTCATTATGGATTCCATCAGGGCGGATCTCGATTTTGCAGCAGCCAATCTCCGTTCCGCCAAAACACCGGCGCGCATCAATAAGTGGACGGCGCTTGCTTTCAAATCTACCGTGTGCCTTTTTGAAGGTACTTTCCGCAAATATCATCCGGAGTTCCAGTTACAGGGAACGGTGAATGCGTTGCTGGAAGAAGCTGCTGCCGCCGCCGGAGCAGTGATGACAGGCGCACAGTACAAACTGGCCACCGGTGATGCCAACACCGTGTACCTGAATCTCTTTGCTGCTCAAACACCTAATGCCAATGAATTTATTTTAAGCCGCCTCTATGGGCTAACGGTAAATAAAGCGCATGCCGCTAACCAGATCTTCACTTCGCCTACACGCGGTAATCCGGGGCTTACAAAATCGCTGATGGAATCTTACCTGATGAAAGACGGTACGCGCTTCTCCGCCGTACCCGGAGCTGCTGCCATGCCCTTTTGGGAAGAAGTGGTGAATAGGGATCCCCGCCTGGCGCAAACTATCCGCACTCCCGGCTATAGTCGTATAGGCGCCACCGTAAAACTGGTGCCGGATTATGCCAATGCTTTCACTGGTTATCAGAATATAAAATTCGTGTCTACTCCCGACCAGGATGCCGCCGCCTATACACCGCTTCCTATTATCCGTTATGCAGAAGTGTTGTTGAACTACGCAGAGGCAATGGCTGAACTGAACAAGCTTACACAGGTGGAAGCAGATCGTTCCATTAACCTGCTGCGCGACAGGGTGAATATGCCAAAGCTCATTATCGGCGGCCTCACAGCAGATCCCTTCCTGCTGGCGCAATACCGGCATACCACGGATCCCGTAGTGCTGGAGGTGCGTCGCGAACGCCGCATAGAACTGGCCATGGAAGGATTCCGGTTTAATGACCTGATGCGCTGGAAAGAAGGGCATCTGCTGGCGGAAGTTTTTTACGGCGCTTATTATCCCGCAAAAGGAACCTATGATCTTGATGGCGATGGGAAGAATGATGTAGCTATTGTGGATGCGAAACCTTCTCCTTCCGTACCGGGGTTACAATACTTTGTACTGCAACCGGACAAGGCGTTGAGTGAGGGCGACAAAGGAAAGATCATTGTTCACAGTAAAGTGGCGAAAGTATTTGATGAAGAAAAGGATTACCTGTATCCGCTTCCCATCAGTGAATTACAACTGAATCCGCAATTGAAGCAAAATAATAAATGGCCTGAACAATAGAAACAGATACTATGATAAACTTTAAATACCGGTCATGGCTATACGTTTTGGGATGTGTGCTGCTGTTATCCGCAGCAGTCCCGAAGGGGGATCCGGCCGTATTACGAAGCAAGTTATTCTACCTGCCGGTTCAGCTGGATGCATATGCCGGTGTACAGGCAGCATTAACGAACGACAGCACATTGCAGCAATTCAGCGATTCCTACCGTGAACGCGTACAGCGCGCGCGCAGGGAATGCAGTAACATGGCCTGTTACGCGGCCGCCTTGCGTCTGCGGCAGGAAGAAGTGCAGCTGACCGGTAACCGCCTGGTAGCGCATTACATGAAGGGAAATGACATGGAAAAAGTGCTGCAGGCAATAAAGGCAGCGGGGTACTACAATAAAGATACTGCGCTTGCCGATACTGCACTGCTACGCTTTGCATGGGAGCAAACAGCAGCAGGTATGAACTACATCTTTGATACCTATGTTGCAGGCAAGTCGCCGCGATATCCCACCATTGATTCTATTTCTTTCAATGTAAATGATCCTGCTTTCAGATCGGCTGTAGAGAAGATGCTGGACAGGCAGTTGAAAAAACGGGCTGTTTCCCGGTCGTTCTACACGTTGCCGGTGGACCTGGCAATGGATGTGATGTTATTTAACGGTCGCGATGAAGCTGCGCGCTATGAGCCGCTGACAGCAGGGCAGAATGCCGGCGCCTATGCCGCCATAGCCCATACTGCATGGGAAAAATATCCCTACACCGCGCTGCTGGTACCGGGTTTTGGGCCGGATTCGCCGGGTGTGCATATTGATCACCGCTCCATTGCAAGATGCAAAATGGCGGCGGAAAGATTCAACCGGAAAATGGCGCCCTTTATCATCGTGTCCGGCGGACATGTGTACCCTCACCGTACGCCATATAGCGAAGCAGTGGAAATGAAAAAATACCTGGTGCAGGAGCTGCATATACCCGAAGCGGTCATCATCATAGAACCTCATGCCCGGCACACCACAACAAATATGCGGAACGCCGGAAGACTGATGTACCGTTTCAACATGCCGCTGGATAAACCCGCCCTGGTGGTAACAGATACGGCGCAGATACAGATGATCGCCAATCTTGATAAACGCTGTATAAGAGAGCTGGGGATAGTGCCTTACCGGGATGTAAAGATCCTGAACCAGGAGGAAGCCTCGTTTTATCCTGTAGCGCATTGCTTTTACATCAACGTATTGGATGTTTTGGATCCATGATCAAATATTGGGGAGGATTGGTTTTTATCAACTCAAAATCTTTACAATGAAACAAACAATTCACCAATCAATTATTTTACTGGTATGTATTTGCAGCGCCGGTATGTTGTTGTCCTGCGCTAAAGTAAAGGAACAGAAAGATCCGATCCGGGGGGCCAACCTGCAAAATAATGTACAGGCATCTTCCCTGGCGGATGTGAAAGTGATGACCTATAATATTCATGCGGGTATCGGGATAGACGGCGTTTACAACCTGCAGCGCATCGCAGACGTTATCAGAAATTCCGGCGCAGAAGTGGTATCATTGAACGAGATCCATAAGAACTATGAAGCTGCCACTAATTACGACGACCAGGTAGCATGGCTGGCCAATGAGCTGGGGATGTATTCCGCATTTCAGAAAACCACCTGGAAGTCGGCTACTACCTCATCCGGCAACAAGGAACGACAATTCGGGCATGCTATCCTGAGTAAATACCCGGTAGAAGTGCTCAATGCCCGGCTGTATGATGCGTATGGAACCCACTATTATGGCCTGCTGGAAACACGTATCGTGATCAACGGGCAGCCGATGTTATTCTACGTAACGCACCTGGCAACAGACACCGCACTGTTACGATTGCAGCGGCAGCAGCTGAGGGTATGGATGGATGAAACTTACGGTACCAAAATATTGTTGGGCGACCTGAATGCCATTCCTTCCAATGAGAATATACAAGCCATTAAGGAAACAATGGTAGATGCCTTTGAGAGCCAGCCCAATGCGTATTCATTTAAATCCAGTAATCCTACTGTCCGCATTGATTATATCCTGGGTACTTCCAATATCACTTTCAGCAACAGCCAGGTAATATCCACCCAGGCTTCTGATCATTTTCCCATTGTAAGCGATGCATCCGTAGGCGCATCAAAACTGAAGCTGATGCAATACAATATCAAACATGGTGAAGGAACGGATGGTGTGGTGAACCTGCAAAGGATCGCGAATGTTATCCGGAACTCCGGGGCGCATGTGATAGTGTTGAATGAAGTGGACCGGAATTATGATGTGCGCAGCAATTATGTGGATCAACTGGCGTGGCTGGCCAATGAGCTGGGCATGTATTACGAGTTCCAGAAAACCACCTGGAAATCTGCTATCCCCGCATCCGGCAACAAGGAACGGCAATTCGGGCATGGGATACTGAGCAAGTATCCTATCGAGGATACTTCCATGCAGGGAAGATGGATCTATACAGATTACACCACGCATTACATGGGGTTGCTGAAAGTACGGGTGAGCGTAAATGCCAACCCGCTGTATGTGTATATTACAAACCTGGGCAGCACGGCAGCCGAGCGCTTGTCGCAGGCACAGGAGGCCATGTCGTTTATCAATCCGCCTAACCACACCTGGAAGGTGTTTGCCGGAACCTTCAGTGATGTGCCGGGTAGTGCACCCATTAACACCGTGCTTACCAGTTTTACCGATGTTTTTGCCGGGCAAACCGCCTACACTTTTCCGGCTAATGCACCCGCCTCGCGGGTGGATTATATTTTCGTGAAAAGCCCTGTAGCAGCCGGTAATGCAGCTGTTATTTCCTCCCAGGCATCCACCCATCTGCCCATTGTTTGTGATATTGAAATGCAATAAAGTAACCCATTCCATTTTAATGAAGAATTGATACACTAATAGATAAAACCATGAACATGTTAAAAGTAACAGAAGAGCCATCCAGGTACAGGCATCTTGAGAAAATGACCATTGAAGAGATCACTGCCAGCATTAACCGGGAAGACAAGCTGGTGGCGCTGGCAGTGGAAAAAGCGCTGCCGCAGCTGAATCCGTTGATCCATGCTGTAGTGAACAAGTTGCGGAAGGGCGGAAAGTTGTTCTATCTTGGAGCAGGAAGCGGCGGCCGTTTGTCGGTGCTGGACGTGATTGAAATGCCTACCACCTATGGCGTGCCGAAGGGATTACTTAATGCAGTGCTGGCAGGTGGCACAGATCATCTCGTGGAAGCACTGGAAGAAAAGGAAGATGATACAGAAGAAGGATGGCGGCAATTGCAGGAACTGCACATTAGCAAAAACGATATTACGATCGGCATTTCTGCAAGCGGCACTACTCCTTTCGTACTGGAAGGTTTGAAGGAATGCCGGGAGCATGGTATTACCACCGGCTGCATTGTAAGCAATCCCGGTTCTCCCATTGCAGCTGAAGCCGATTTCCCGGTGGAGGTGATTACCGGGCCGGAGTTTGTTTCCGGCAGCACCCGTATGAAGTGCGGTACTGCGCAAAAAATGATCTTTGATATCATCAGTACTACCACCATGATTCAGCTTGGCAGGGTGGAAGACAACCGTATGGTGAACGTGGCGCTGATCAATAATAAGATCATTGACAGGGCCGTGAAGATGCTGATGTCAAAAGCCCGCATACAGGATTATGAGGCTGCCAAAAAGCTGCTGATCGCTCATGGCAGCGTCAGGAAAGCACTGGATCATCTTTCAGAAAGAAATACAGAGAACATATGAAAATGTGTTTGATTACAGCTGCGGCGTTGCTTTTAAGCTCGCCGGCCGCTTTTGCACAGCATGGGTACATGACCGGCACTGCAACTGTACACATCGATCCGGATACCAGCGCCGTATATTCCGCTGCCCTGGCTGGTTATGGTGTGCCTAGGGAAGGGCGTTTCAGCCTTACCTGGCAACCGGTGCAACCTGCAGATATTACCGCCATCACAGCGGTGAACGGCAGGTTGTTTGCCACTAATTTGCGTGGCGACTGGATCACAGGTATTCCTGCAGCAGATACTTTTCAATGGAAAGCTGCTGGCAAAGCCCCGGTGCTGAAGGCGCTTACTGCCATGAATGGAAAATTCTATGCAGTGGGTACCGCCAATGAAATGCTGGAAGGCACGCCGCATCACAACCGCATTAGCTGGAAAAAACGAACGAGCCCTGGTTTGGTAACAGCCATTACGCAACTGCATGGTAAATTATACGCGTCTGTAGAAAACGTGTTGATGGAAGGGACAGTTGCCGCCGGAAAGATTACCTGGCGGCCATCAGGCGCTGCGCCCCGTTTCACCAGTATGACCAGCAACGGCCGTGAGCTATATGGTGTGAATAGTGGCGATAGCCTTTGGACGGGCGTCCCGGGCCCGCAGGGAGCGTCATGGCGGCAAATTGGCCGTAAGAACGATGTAACCTATACGATCGCTGTGAGGCAATTGCTGGTTCATGATCAAACTTTGTATGCAGTGGATGCCCGGAATATGTTGTATAAAGGCAGTCATAAAACAATGAATAACCTCACCACCCGGGCCCTGGCTATTCGCAGGAACAATAAAACGGTGGTGATAGTGGGTATAGACGTGTGCGGTTTCAACGCATCACTGGGCACCGCGGTGAAAGAGGCGATTTTTAAAAGCCGGAATATACCACCCTCTGCTATTTTGCTCAATGCATCGCATACTCATTTTGCACCGGTTACCCAAACGTGGATCACCTGGGGTGATTTCTATCATTTTCCTGATAGCAATTACCTGCGCAATGTGGTGAAAGCAGGTATTATCCGTGCTATTGAAACAGCGGTCGACAACCTATCGCCTTCCCGGCTCTACTTTACCAGAGGAGCCACGGAGATCGGGCGTAACCGCAGGGCGGAAGCCAATGCGGCCAAACCATACGATAATGTGCTGGACGTATTGAAAATCACCGATGCGCAGGACAGGCTGAAGAGCGTATTATTCCTGACCGGTTGCCACCCTGTATTTAAGAATGCAGATGAAGAATCATTTACACTCAGCGCCAACTATCCGTCCGTTGCGCGGAAGCTGGTAGAGGAACGTACAGGAACGGACCATGCAGTTTTCATACAGGGTTGCGGCGGAGATATCAATCCCCGTAGCAGCGATTACCGGCAAACAGGAGCGGAGCTGGCAACAGATGTGCTGCATGTACTGGATTCCGGCGGGCAACGTATAGAAGGAGATATCAGCTTTTCCCTGGATACGGTGAACATTCCCGTACAGCCGTGGAGTGCGGACAGCATATCGCGGTTTAAAGAAGCGAACGAAGGAAAAACGGGAGATATTGAAGCCGAGAAGAATGTACGCTGGGCCAACCTGATGTTGCAGCGGTACAGAAATAATGCTGTGGAAAATATATTGCCGGAATATGTGCAAACGATCAATATCGGGAACTGGAAGTTAGTGGGCATTTCGCGGGAAGCTGTTACCGGGTATGGTAAAGGGATCCGCGGCATATGGCCGGATAAGCAGGTATCCGTAGCCGGGTATTGTAACGACGTACCCAGCTACCTGCCTATGGCATGGCATATCCGCGCGGGAGTATACGAAGGGTTTGGATCTTTCTTCTGGTACGGGCAACCGGGACTTCCACCGCTGGATATTTATGAACGGATCATTGAAGCCATCAGGCAGAAAAACAGGTAGTATGGAACGGAACTCTTCAAAAGCGGCCGGCCCCGGTAAGGCCATCATTATCATTGGGATTTTATTTTTTATATTCGGCTTTGTAACATGGCTGGGATCTGTATTGATCCCTTACCTGAGGATAGCCTGTGAGCTGACCAATCTTAAAGCTTACCTGGTCACCTTCGCCTTTTATATTTCTTACCTGGTGATGGCGCTGCCGGCAGCAGGCATATTGAAATTTACAGGCTTCAAAAAGGGGATGGCAGCAGGTTTGTTGATCATGGCAGCGGGAACGCTCATGTTCATACCGGCTGCGTTGAGCAGGACTTACGGGCTTTTCCTGGCAGGATTATTTGTGCAAGGTACTGGTCTTTCTATACTGCAAACCGCTTCTAATCCCTATATCACCATCCTGGGACCAAGGGAAAGCGCGGCAAAGCGGATCAGCATCATGGGGATCTGTAATGGTGTGGCAGGTATTATTGCTCCTATTGTATTAGGCATGGTGGTGCTGCAGGATGCAGATGCATTACAGGGCAGCATCGCCGCTATGGGCGCGGAGGCCCGCCAGGCGGCGCTGGATGCGCTGGCGCATAAAGTAATAATGCCTTATAGCGTGATGGCAGTAGTATTGATATTGCTGGCCATCACTATTTATTTTTCATCCCTGCCGGAAGTGGATACGGAGGAAGAAGACAGTGCCGGCGGGGAACCCGCAACCGCGAAGAACAGTATCTTCCAGTTTTCCCATTTGCTGCTGGGGGTAGTAGCGTTATTCCTTTATGTGGGAGTGGAGGTAGTAGCCGGGGATACGATCATCAGCTATGGAGCTTCGCTGGGTATTGTATTGTCTACTGCGAAGTTCTTCACCAGCTTTACATTGAGTGGTATGCTGCTGGGCTATATGATAGGGATCATCTGCATTCCCAGGTATATCAGCCAGCGGCAGGCGTTGATCATTTCTTCCTTTTTAGGTATTGCCTTTGCTTTTGCAGCACTGTTCCTGCAAAGTGTAGTGTCGGTATTTTTTATTGCTATGCTGGGTGTCGCCAATTCCCTGATGTGGCCTTCCATCTGGCCGTTGGCCATCCATGGATTAGGCAAATTTACAAGGATAGGTTCTTCCATGCTGGTGATGGCTATTGGCGGCGGAGCGGTCATCCCTTTGTTGTACGGGCATTTTGCTGATGCCTGGAGTCCAAGACAGGCTTACTGGATATTAGTTCCCTGTTATTTATTCATTGCCTTTTATGCATTGAGAGGATACAGGGCTGGCATGCCTGCAAAAGGAAAAGCCTGATATTTTTTACGTTAAAAAATTTGTATGAAACTGATTGCAGATGGTGGGTCCACAAAAGCCAGCTGGTGTTTGATTAGCCCGGGAAAGGAGCCGTTATATTTCAGTACGGAAGGGTATAATCCCTATTATGTGGATAGCGAATATATCCGGCAATCGCTGCATAAAGCGTTGCCCGCTGAGGTGCCGCGTGCCGCGGTAACAACAGTGAATTTTTATGGCGCAGGCTGCGAGCCTTCCACGGAAAAAGTGATTATGCAGGCACTCAGCGCATTGTTTGAGAATGCTGCGGTTTCAGTAGGCAGCGACCTGCTGGCAGCTGCCAGGGCGTTATTAGGCAATGAGCCTGGTTTCGCAGCTATCCTCGGAACAGGTACCAACACCTGTTTATATAACGGAGCGCAGATCACCCATTCTATTGATCCGCTGGGGTATATGCTGGGAGATGAAGGCAGTGGCAGCTACATCGGGAAGAAATTACTGATCGCCTATTGCCGTGAATACCTTCCATTGCCGCTCAGGCGGGAGTTCCTGGCTGTTTATGGATTAACGAAGGAACAAATCATGGAACGCGTTTACAAAGACCCTATGGCCAACCGTTTCTGTGCGGGGTTTACAAAATTTGTAAAGCAGCATCTTGACGATGAATTTAT
Source organism: Chitinophaga sp. (assembly GCA_039593235.1). GTDB lineage: Bacteria > Bacteroidota > Bacteroidia > Chitinophagales > Chitinophagaceae > Chitinophaga. Next base: position 9,392 of record JBCNPS010000174.1, read on the forward strand.
TTACCAGTTAGCAACGGATGCATTCCACGATTTCTTCCGTTTCCTGGTTTGCCATTACCCGGACTATGCCGGTTATACGCTTAACTGCGCAGGTTCTATTGCTTTTCATTTTGAAGATATACTGAAGGAAACGGCCGCTCATTATGGTATGGCCACCGGCAGGATTATACAGGATCCGATACAGGGGCTGGCGTATTATGGAGAGAAAATTCCGGGTTGATGAGGAAAATGTGGCCCGATATTGCCAGTTAATAATTGATAATGTTTAAAATGAATTTATCAGACAACATACTAAACCTGGGGTTAAAATTATCAATGGAATTTGGTGAAAACTGGCTATTGCCGGTAAGTGAAAGGCTTTCAAAATTAAACCCTGCATTAACGCAAAAAGAGCTGGCAGACTGCAATGAAATTTGTAAAAAGGTAAACGAGCTGGCGCACCGGATTGTTTCTGAGAATCCGGTAAGAAATGGAACAGATATTCAGTTTATGGATTTTGCAAAGTTTAAGGATGATGTACTGGGAAGATATAATTGGATCAGTGATGAAAATCTGAGAAGATTATATAGTCAGAGTTGCTATTATGCCTTAAAGTAGCAAGTATGGGAAGTATAAAGCCTGGCGTTGAGCCGGGCTTTATATTTTTTGTTTCGTGATTTGCAAAATGCAAAATATTGCACATCTTTGAGAGAAGAGACGGAGGCATAACGGACAGAATCGTGCATGTTAAGGGAACGTAATTATTTTGACTTAATGTCTATAACGATGCGTAAAATAACATTCATCCTTTTATTTTTTTCGCCTGGGGTTTTTGGTCAGACTAAACCGGCGCCGCCTACTAATATTCTGATAATTATGGCCGACGATATGTCGCTAAATGCAGGAATTTATGGTGATCAAACCATTGAAACACCTAATATTGATGGTGTAGGCAAAGATGGTGTAATATTTCAGAACGCTCATTGCACAGCTTCGTCCTGCACCCCGTCACGCGCCAGCGTCCTTACCGGAAGATACCCTCATGAACTCAGAGAGGGGGGAAGTTTATGGGGTTTTTTGCCATCCGAATATCCTACCTATACAAAAAAACTCCGTGAGGCCGGCTATAACGTTGGTTTGGAAGGTAAAGGTTGGGGGCCTGGAAATTTCAGGGCAGGCGGATATACTGAAAACCCGGCTGGTAAAGCTTATAAAGGGTTTGAAAAATTCCTGGAAGAGAACGGGACAGATAAACCTTTTTGCTTTTGGGTAGGCAGTCATAACCCACACCGTCCCTATAAAGCGGAGTTGAAAAACACGGTTAACTTTAACGAAAGCGCTTTAAAAATACCTTCCTGGATACCTGACAATGCAGCTGTTCGCAACGATTACAAAGACTACTATGCGGCAGTAAAGCGTTTTGATACAAGGGTTGGCCAATGCATTAAATTATTAAAAGACAAAGGACTATACGGTAATACACTTATTATTGTTTCCAGCGACAACGGTCGTCCTTTCCCACGATCAAAGGCGAACAATTATAATGAAAGCACTAACATTCCTCTAATAATTAAATGGGGTAATTATACGCAGAATGGTACTAAAAGAATGGAACTGGTTAGTTTGATTGACCTGGCCCCTACCATTTTAGAGGCAGCAGGGCAACCGTTGTTCGCTGGTTTGTCAGGCGCCTCATTGCTTCCGTTAATTACCAAAGGGCAGTCAGATAAACGATTTGATCATGTGTTTACAGAGCGTGAGCGCCATTCGCGGGCAAGGGCGGGCGATCTGTCCTATCCGATACGGTCCATTCATACAAAAGATTTTATTTACATTGTCAATTTACGGCCGGATAGGTGGCCAGCAGGCGATCCCGACAATGCTGAGGTGAACGGTGCATTTGGGGATATAGATAATGGCGGAACCAAAACGAACATTTTAGCTAATCGAAACAACCCGGCATATGCAAATTATGTAAAGTGGAGTTTAGCCAAACGTCCGGCTGAAGAATTGTACGATTTAAGAAAAGATCCGGATCAATTAGTAAACGTAGCTGCTGATAAACGATATGCCAGGACATTACAGCGCTTAAAAATGCAATTGGCTGACTGGCGTTCAAAAACAAATGATCCGGTAACAGGCAGCGGACAGGATATTTTCGAAACATATCCACATTATAGCGCTAAAGACGAAAACTGATTTGATTTTCTGAAGATAGATTTAGTGCTTCCAGGCACTTTTTTTACGGTAATATCTTTACAGATGGTCGATTTTGAGCTAATCAGGTTGGTTTATAAAAGAAAAGGCCCTCATATTGAGGGCCTTTTCTCATGTGGTGCGAAGGAGGAGATTCGAACTCCCAAGCCCTTTCAGGCACTACCACCTCAAAGTAGCGCGTCTACCAATTTCGCCACCTTCGCATCTGGTAGAATGGGGTGCAAAAATAATGGCTTTTTTAAAATAAGCAAATTTATTTCCTGAAAAAGACAATTATTTCCGTAACAGGATCCGGAATGTAGTGCCTTTATTTATTTCGGACGACTTTACATACAGCCGGCCGCGATGGTATTCTTCTATGATCCGTTTGGCCAGCGACAGTCCCAGTCCCCATCCCCGCTTTTTGGTACTGAAGCCGGGTTTGAACACTTTCTCAAAGCTCAGTTTGGGAATGCCTTTGCCGGTATCGGCTACATCTATAGTGATAAACGTGGGGTGGTTTTCTATGGTGATATCGATCTTTCCCTTTCCTTCCATGGCATCGAGGGCATTTTTCAATAAATTCTCCACCACCCAGTCGAAAAGCGGGGGGGAGAACATGGCGGGGAGCTCTTCTCCCAAAGTGCTTTTCTGGAAAGCCATATTGTTAAGAAAACGAATTGCGCTTTTTTTTACGCCCCGCATTACAAACTCCTGTCCGTCCGGAGCTTTCAGA
>JBCNPS010000175.1:0-12296 GCA_039593235.1 Chitinophaga sp.
AGCCGGATGCCTGTTGCTTAAGCAGCAGGTCGGCGTTCAGTAACTGTTTCCCCGTAACGGCAGGCGTGCGGATGCCAATGCCTTCATAGAATAGCGCCTGGAAAAAATCGTGACGGTAACGGATAGTAGTCAGTATTTCATATTGTTGTTTCATTCATATTTTTCAACTAGCTAAGGATAACATTATCTGGCCGGTAACATATCCCCGGCAGTGCCTGCAATAGCCGGCCTGTATTCTTTGATGATGGAATCGTCGAATGTAAGCATGCGCACTTTATACAGCACGGATGGCATGTATTTAGCGCCCAGCGTGGCCCAGAGGTTATTTAGCCGCTCGGGCCCGGGACTTTCCAGTTCAAATGCCAGCTTGCTGATACCTGCATCCAGTGACGGTGTATTCTGCGCGGTAAAAGTATTTTTAGATTGAAAGAACGCCACGGTATATGAAAGGAATCTTAGTGCCTGTGCGTAGTTGTTGCTGCTGAAGTAAGCCGAAAATAATACATAGAGATTGATGGAAACGGCTGCTGCTGAAGTGTTGTACATACCGGCGCCGGTATTTGATACGGATGTTCTCGCTGTTTCTTTTTCAACATTCACAAGCGTTACAAGCATTTTGTTTTCGCCCTGTATCGCTATGGAACCATCCTGGTTTACGATACCTGAGAGGATCATTTTATCTTCGTTGATCTGTAACTTTCGCTTCAGGCTATTGTTAATATCTTCTGTAACACAGCTAAGGGCTTCATAGATCATTTGGAATTGTATTTAATGCTTACCGTGTGATGTATACTGTCCTGTAAATTTTCCGGGCTGAAAGAGGTCCGTTATTTTGAGAATTATTTCGAGTTTTCAAGTTGATGTCACAATATAAATTCAAAAAAGCGATTTAAATATTTTTATTTGAAAAAATATTTTTCTATCTTTTATTTCTCTTAAGCATCCTGATGAATCCCGCTCAAAAAATAACCGCCCTAATAATTGCATACCTCATTTTTTTTCATTGCAACAATACCGTATACGGCAGTAATACCCGTATGCATCCTTATTTCCAGGAGTCGCCAGTGAAACTTCCAAAGCCTCCAAAGCCGCCACCAGTGCCTAAAGTACCGAATCCTCCAAAGGCGCCTTCGGATACTTCTGTTAACACAAAACTGATACAGCGGATTTTAAAAGCATTCCGCTTCCGACATAATGCACACGCGCGCGAGCGCGCACGCGTTTTATATATTATCAACCAAACTTTAACAGATTCACTGGTTGTTAGTAAGGACGACATACGAAAATTGAATGAAGCATTAACCAAAAAAGAGAATCAACAATTTGATTCACTGATGGCATTGCTGAACCAGATTGCAGCAAGTCATGCTGCTGAACCCGCTGGTGAACCTGTTGATACCGCCGGTAAAAAAGTAGTACAGGAACCTGATAGCGCCGTGCCGGGAACAGACCTTGATGCGCTGGTAGACAAGATGATGCCGATCCTGCAGCAGAAAAGCGAAGAGCAGGATGTAGAGAATGCAAAAGCCGCTCACCTGAACACCGTGCGTTCACTGTATGGGCGTCCACCGGATCAGGTTGATACATTGAGGTTGAGCGACAGCCTCGGCGCGCGTTACCTGGTGCGGCTTTCACAAAAAGTGAATGTTATGGGCATCCAGCCGTACTGGATGGAACAGGATTATACAACCTATAATTTTAACGCCTTAAGTACCTATAGTTTTCTTGGTTACCTGGTAGACGGGCAAACCGGTCATATACAGCCGGCCTTCCAGCAGGACCAGGTGAAATCCATTCCTGATGCAGTGTCGGCAGGATGCAACCTGCAGTTTCTTTTTCTCGATAAGAAAAGCAGTAACATACAGGCGTTGCTGAAAAGTAAAAATGCACAGGCCGTATTTTCGGATAGCCTTGCCCGTTTGCTGGTACAACAAAAAGCCGATGGCGTTACCATTTATTTCCAGGCATTACCGGATCATCAACGTACCGCTTTCAGCAGTTTTATCATCACCCTCTCCGCCGCATTGAAAAAGGTGAATGAAAGTTTTAAGATCAATGTAGTGGTGCCGCCTTATGATCCTTCCTACAACTACGATCTGCGCGCACTGCATAGCTATGTAGATTTATTTATCATCGACTTTACGCAGGCAGGCGGGGAAACAGCCGGACCGTTGGCGCCGTTGGATGGCAATCCTTCAAAGTCTTTATCCGGCGCTATTTCCAGGTATCTCCAGGGCGATATATCCCCATCGCAGGTTTCGCTGTTATTACCTTATTATGGCGCCGTATGGAAAAAAGGGAGAGACGGCAACCCGGATGTTTTCAGCCGTTATGTAAGTTATAGCGATATCCGTAAACAGTATCCTTCTGATACCGTTCCCATCTTCGATGAAACCACCGCTACTTTTTTTATAGAGGTGAGAGATCAATATGGTGTGGTAAAAGAAGAGATCTGGTTTGATGATGGTATCAGTATGGCCATGAAATATAATTTTGTGCTGAAGAATAAACTCGGTGGTGTGGCCCTGTGGACATTAGGCGCAGATAATGGTACCACAGATCTTTCTGATGCGCTGGTAGACAAATTTGTGGTAACCGATACGCTTTTCCTGGATACGGTTTCCCTGTATCCACCCATCCCAAAGAATTTAACCTTCTGGCAGCGCGTGAAAAGAGAGCTGCACATTTATACTATTTTATTCAAAGATCCCTGTAGTGTAGATATATCGCAATATGAAGGCGATACCTATTTCATTTATTTCACGATTGGTTTCTTTGTTTTGTTTCTCATTGCCGGCGCTGCCTATTTTTATTTTGTGAAAACGCAGGGCGACGATTGGAAGTGGCGGAAGAAATTGCTGGTGCTGTTGATTGTATTGATCCTGCTTACCGTAGTAAGTGGGTTTATGGCACTTTTTCTCAATAAGGAAATGTCATTTGTAGGCATCAGCAGTGTGCCGGGGCAATGTCATAGCGTGCCGTTGGTGAGCGTGCTGGCCATACTGGGTATTGGATTTGTACTTGGGTTATTGATCATGCACTTTTTCCTGCAACCGTTTTTAAAAGATGATGATGTGCCTTAACCATAAATGAGTTTTGATAGATTATTGAAAACCCTCAAAATGAACAAATGTCAGTAGTTACTATCCAATTCCTGCATACCAGTTATGCTTCGCCTCCATGGCCAATCTGCGCGGAATAAACCGCCCGGATCTTAATTCTATTCCAAACCCTTTAACCCTTTCAGAAATGAATACTGGAAATGTATTGCCTGTCACAGCAACCACTGTGGTCAGCGCTTTTGAACAAACCGTAAACCGGCAGCATTTTAAAGATGCACTTGTATTTGGCGATGAATCCATCAGCTATCATCATCTAAATCGGAAAGCAAATAAGCTGGCCCGTTACCTGTTTTTACAGGGAGTGAATAGTGATACGCCGGTGGCTGTTTTGATGGACCAGTCTATCGATAAGGTAGTGGCCTTACTGGCGGTTCTTAAGACAGGCGCAGCTTATGTGCCGCTTGAACCATCCTATCCTGCCAATCGCATTGCATTTATGCTGAATGATACGGCCGCTCCCTTTTTAATTACCGGTAGTCACTACTCCGCTCTGCCTGGTGTTGACGTAAAGAAAATATTAATGGATGAAAAGATGCAGGAGGAACTGGATACCTTCCAGGGACAGAATTTAGATGTGCAGATACCTGCATCCCGCCCGGCCTACATCATATATACTTCAGGCAGCAGCGGTATACCCAAAGGAGTAATGACCACCCACCGGAACCTGTGGAATTTTGTTTCCTGGTTCGGCAAAGCATCTGGAATATGCCCGGAAGACGTTACGCTGCAGTTTGCATCTACCAGTTTTGATGCCAGTGTAATGGATCTATGGATCCCCTTATTATATGGCGCTACGCTGCACCTTTATCCGAATAATAAAGTACTGGGAAGTTACCTGGAAGATTTTATTAATGAACATCAGGTAACCTTGCTTCCGTTTATTTCCTGTATGGCATTGACATCGCTTCTTCCCGTTAAGGTTTCGGAGAAGTTGAAGAAGATCTGTTTTGGAGGAGAAACATTGCCTGATGAGGTGATCAACATATGGACAGATAAAGTAACGCTTATACAGGCATATGGCCCAACGGAGGCTACTGTAGCCGTTTGTAGCTACACGTGTGAGAAGAACGTGAGCGGCCGGGTGATCGGGAAAGCCGGCGCCAACAATATACTGTACGTGTTTGATGAAGCAGGTAACCCCGTTACAGCAGGGAGTACAGGTGAATTATACATTGGAGGGGAACAGGTGGCAACAGGTTATCTTCATAATGATCAGGCCACCAATGAAAGTTTTATTGATCATCCTTTTTTAACACCGGTGCATAAAGCGAATGGATGGACAAAGCTTTATAGAACCGGAGACCTGGTGACGCTTATGCCGGATGGGAACCTGCTGTTTGCAGGCAGGAAAGATGAACAGGTTAAAATCCGCGGGCACCGGATAGAGCCTGGTGAAATAGAAGCTGCGATAAACAATATACCGGGGGTAAAACAAGGTGTTGTGAAGGCGCATGAAGATGGGGCTGGTAATAAATACCTGGGAGCATATGTTCAGTTCAGCAATATCCTCACGACTGAAGAAGCCGTAACGGAGCTTCAGTCTGTACGGAGGCTTGCAGCAAAACAGCTGCCTGCCTACATGGTACCATTGAAATGGAAATGGTTACCGGTTTTACCCATGAATGCCCATGGTAAGATTGATAAAAAAGCTCTTGGGCCCGATGAAGAACCGCTTATCCGGGTATTTCTTGATGATCTGGCCGTAGATGACTATACCGCGATTCTTACCAGGATCTGGTCGTCTTTTTTACAACAACCCGATTTTAAACCCGGGGACAACTTTTTTGAAGCAGGTGCTCATTCTCTGATGCTGGCCCAGGTATATGCAGCCATCCCTGAAAACATCCGGCAATGGATTAAGCTTCCCGACTTCTTCATCTACCAGACACCCGAAAAAATAAACACTGCCATCCATCAGCATACTCTGGCCGGGAAGCTCACGGAAAAGGACAAGGAGCAGGCCATCATTGCCGAATTGATGCAGGATGCCATACTGGATAGCAACATTACTTTCAATAGTGCGGTCGATCTTTCCATACTCGCTTCACCGGGCGGCATACTTCTGACAGGGGCTACCGGCTTTGTAGGGTCGCAGTTGCTTTTTGATCTGTTACAATCTACCAATGCGGATATCTATTGCCTGGTGCGTGCAAAAGATGCAGATACCGGTTTATACAGGCTTCAGCAAACTTTTTCAAAGTTTTTACTACCATGGCCTGCTGATGCCGCTCACAAAATCAAAATAGTGCCGGGGGATCTCTCCGGAACACGTTTTAATATTACTGATCCTGATTACATACGTTTGGCGGAAGTAATAGATGTTATCTATCATTCCGGCAGCTCGGTTAGCTACATTGAACCTTATGCTGTTATCAAAAAAGCAAACATTGATGGATTAAGGGGAATACTGGCCTTTGCCGCAGCAGGAAAGCCCAAGCCATTGGTATTGCTTTCTTCTATGGGCGTATTCAGCTGGGGAAGACCTTTTACCCATAAAACATGGATGCATGAAACAGATGATATCAATGAAAATATCAGGGCGGTAAGTAAAGATCTCGGCTATATACGAAGTAAATGGGTAATGGAAAAGATGATGCAGCAGGCCATTGAGAGAGGGCTGCCGGTGATTAATTTTCGTTTGGGCTTCGCCGTATGTAACCATATAACCGGGGCTACAGCTTTGTCGCAATGGTGGGGTTCCCTCGTCCGCGCCTGTGTGGAACTGGGCAGCTTTCCGCTGGTAATGGGGTTGAAAGATGAGCTGACCAGTGTGAATTATATCAGTGGGGCAGTTATACATATAGCCCGTAACCCCGCGGCAGTGGGAAAAAACTTTCATCTTTCTCCAAAGCCGGAGCACAATGTTTCCCTTACAGATTTTTTTGCCCGTATGAACGAGTACTATGGTCTGAACCTGCAGGGGCTACCTTATAAAGAATGGCTGGCGCTGTGGAAGAATAACAGCAGCAATCCATTATATCCCCTGTTAAGTTTATTTACCGATGCTGTACACAATGATCGCTCGCTGGTAGAAAGCTATGAGCATACCTACTATTATACCCGTAATCATACTGCAGCATTCCTGGAGGGAACAGGCATTGAACCACCGGTATTCAACCAGGAGGTAATGACCCCATACCTCCGGTTCATGGGCGTATTATAATATTGAAATGCAGAAGCCGCCCGGAAAGTACTGAGGCGGCTTCTTTGTAAAATGAAGTGTTACTTTTTATTCCACCACACCGGCTGACTGATATAAGTAGGACTACTCGCTGTTGGGTCAGCACTCAGTACCTGCTCACTGTTATAATTGATCTCATAACTGGCTACAGCAAAGCGGCGCGGCCAGTCCGTTTGAGCAGGATAATACAGGCTGTTCACATGCGCAGGACGTTTAAACCCTTTGTAAACGCCTGTTGCCTCGTTATAATTTCCGGCTGCATCGGTACAGTAATTCAACCGGCGAACGTCTGCCCAGTTCTCGGGGGAGTACGACAAGGCAATGTATTTCTGGATCATGATATGGCTGATATTGAGCAGTGCCGGCGACTGCACCACGGAACTGCTGTTCAGGAATGCGTCTATAGTGCCTGCAGGAATATCCATCAGTTCCATATGCGCCCGGATCCCCGCTTTATAGGCGGTTAGCGCCTCGGTGTTCTTCGACTGTTTGATCAGGATCTCCGCTTCAATAAAACGCAGTTCAGCATTGGTGAACAACAATCCTTTGGCGCCCCTGCGGGTATACCAGGTACCGGTAGATTGTATGCGGTCGGTAGCCGCTGGCGCATACGGTGTTTTACGCATGATCACGTAAACGGAATCCTGGTTGGAAAAAGTATTGGTAGTGGTACTGTAGGTGTAAGATAAAGGCCTGGTATTGGTAAGCCCGGAAGTCATATCCACCGCCTGCGTACGATGCATTACCCCATGCTGATCTGCTGTGCTTGGAATAAGCAGGTCTATTCTCGGATCTTCCATATCGGTAGCTCCTTTGGGCGCTCCTGTATAGTTGTTGGTGAGATAGTCCATATACAGTTTGGTGATCCTGGCGGTAGTAGATGTATTCGTGTATTGCAGCGCTTCTTTGGCAGAAGAGGTTACTGCTGGCCCTTCATCCACATATTGCATCACGGTACTTTGGTCTTTTGATTGTGCACCTTTTGATGCAGCATCCAACACTGCCTGGGCATTGAAGTTGGGCAACCCGGAAGTATGGTTCAGCCAGCGGGCTTTTAAACCATAAGCCAGGCGTATCCATTTATCGGTGCTGCCGTTGTTGAGTATATCTCCTTTAGATAATGGCGGTGCCGTGGGTCCCTGTGTTTTCTGCAGGTCGGCAATGGCTTCATCCAGCAGTGCCAGCACTTTTTCCTGGATGTAAGCGCCCTGGTCAAATTTAGGCGTGATGGTAGTGGGATCATCAAACTGGTCATAAGGCAACATGCCAAATACATCTGATAAGGTACCAAAGCCCCATGCCTTAATGATCTTGGCGGCGCCGATATAGTGATAAGCCTGCACTTTTTCGGCGGCGGTGATCAGCGGCGTTACATTCACAGCGGTATTTACATACCAGCATTGCCAGGGCCATTGTATGTTGGTAGTGTTGGATACCCAGGCAGTAAGATTGTAGTTGCTTCCACCGGCGGCATATACGCTGGCCAGTTGTTGTGAAAGATAGGCGGCGCGGGTACCGGTACTTTCATATGCATCGCAGAACTGTGCAATGAGTGGCGGCAGCCGCTGTTCAGCAGTAGGTACTGTTGAATTGGCGCTATTAGGATTGTCGTTCACATCTACCCATTTCTTACAGGAAGCCAGGATAAACGACAGGCTGATAAGCAAAAATATTTTTTTCATTTTCCGCACGTTTAGAATTTAAGATTTAAACCAATGGCAAATCCTGCTGTGGCAGGCACCCCGCAATAGTCGATACCGGAAGATCCGGAACCTATTACCCCTGCGCCGGCAGTGCTGGTTTCAGGATCCATGCCGGAGTAATTGGTGAACAGTATAAGATTGGTACCGGTGGCGGTTACGGTGGCATCTCTCAGCCAGCGTGTATGCTGCAGCCATGTTTTGGGAAGCGACCAGGAGAGGGAAACAGAGCGGAGCCTCATCCAGTTTACTTTCTCCAGGAAGAAGGGGGCGTTCTTTACATAGATGTCGCGGTAGTATTTTTCAGATGCCGTCACCGTTCTGCTTACCGGTTCAAACTTCCCGGTGGTGGGGTTTTTAGCCACACCGGTAAAGGAAATTTCACTGTCGCGGTTTAAGGTCCGTTCACTCAGGCCATAAGCCGTAAGCAGGTAGTCGGTGCCATTAAACACATCTCCGCCTACCCGGAAATCCCACAGGAAGGAAAAGTTAAACTGCTTATAGCTAAAACTGTTGTTCAGTCCGCCCAGGAAATCGGGCTCACGGTTACCTATATACGTAGTAAGGGCAGTGGTGGGAATGGGGTAGCCGGTATTCCAGTCGAGCAACAGGTTACCGTTTTCATCTTTCTGCCATACCGAACCACTCACCCCCATAAATTTGCCGCCATCAAAGGATGCGGCCTGCCCAACGGCCAGGTGTACATCGGTCACATACAGGATAGGCAGCGATCCAGGCAATGATTTTACTACGCCCTTGTTATGCGAAGCATTGAGCGCTATATCCCAGCTGAAGTTTTTCCGCTTAATGGGGGTGGCATTCACAGACACTTCAATGCCTTTGTTTTCAATGGTGCCGGTATTTACGGAGCTGAGAATATAACCGGTGGCATTACTTACCCGCGGCGTCAGGATCTGGTCGCGGCTGTTGGTAACATACCAGGTGAAATCAAAACCCAGCCGCCCGTTCAGGAAACGCATTTCCGTGCCAAACTCGGTGGAGGTGGTGGTTTCGGGTTTCAGGTTATCATTTCCTCTCGACCAATAGTTGCGGAAGCCGCCGCCAATGGTAAGCTCAGGACCGAACAGGTAGGTATTGGTCTGGTAAGTGGGAGCGTCTTTACCCACCTGCGCCCAGGATGCGCGTAGCTTACCAAAGCTCAGGATATTGTTTTTGGGAATCAGTTCCGTGAACACCAGGCTTCCGCTCACAGAGGGGTAAAAGAACGATTGGTTCTGAACGGGCAGGGTAGAGGCAATGTCGTTACGCCCGGTGGCGCTCAGGAATACGATGTTCTTGTACGACAACCGCAGGTCGCCATAAAAACCTGCCAGTCTTCTGCGGGAAATTCCCTGGCTGATATACTGGTTTTCCTTGGCTGCATTATTAATACTGATAAAGCTGGGGATGGTAAAATTTTCTGCACGGGCAGAATTGGATTTCGTGTAGGCGTCTTCGGTAGTGGCGCCCAGCAACAGGCTCGCATCCCAGTCTTTATGAAACGTTTTATGGAAATTCAACATCAGGTTGGAGTTCACATAATTGTAGTTGCGGTCTGTTTCCGACAGCATTCCGTTTTGCCAGCCTTCTTTTACACTGGAGCCCGGTGAAATCAGGTTCCGCAGCTGTGTATAATAGTTATCAATCCCCAACCGGTAAGTAGCGTCAAACCAGCTGGTCACTTTTATATTCACATAGGCGGTTCCTATAAAACGGGTGGTTTTGTCCGACTGCGGGTTGCGGTAAATGATCCAGTAAGGGTTGTCTACATCGGTATCCAACGGGATATCGGGCAGCAGCCGGTGTTTGGAACCATCGGCATTCAGCCATACTTTCATATCGTCGTTACGGGGCCATGCCACTATACTTTCCATGTAGCCGGAACCGCCGGAGGCCCACAGGCCGCTTCCTGTAAGTGTTTTCTGGGTTTCACTCCTTGCATAGGTAGCGTTTACGCCAAAGGTGAAAATGCCTAACTTCTGCTCGCCGTTGAACCGCACCGTAGAACGTTCAAAGTCGGTGGAAGGTACTACGCCCGATTGGTTCAGGTTGGAGCCGGACAAATAGAAATTGCTATTGGCGGTGCCTCCTGAAACGGTAAAGCTGTTATCAAATGCGTTGGCGGTTTTGAAGAAGTCTTTCATGTTGTTATAGACCTTATCGCCTGCATCAAATTTATTGCCCCACGACAGCGCAGTCTGATCCGTAAAGGTGCCGCTGTATTTGGAGCCTTGTTTATAAACGCTTTGCTGTTTGGGCAGGCGGTTTACCCAGTTGGTGATATAGCGGCTGGTAACGGAAGCGGCTATATTACCGGCTGTTCCTTTTTTGGTGGTGATCACAATAGCGCCGGCAGCGGCACGCAGGCCGTAAAGCGCGGCGGCGGCAGGCCCTTTCAGCACGGAAATGGATTCTATATCTTCCGGGTTAATATCCATGGCGCGGTTGCTGTAAGTGGTGCTCTGGTTAATGGAGCCGTCAAATGCGCTGTTATCGCCCTGGCCGGTGGAGTTATCCATGGGCATACCATCAATGATGAACAACGGCTGGTTGTTGCCTTCCAGCGATGTGCCCCCGCGGATCACGATAGACGCGGAAGCGCCGGGAGCGCCCCCGGAGTTGATGATGTTGAGCCCCGCAATTTTCCCATTGAGGGAATTAACGAGGTTAGGGTCTTTGTTTTTCAGCAATTCGGCCGATTTAATATCCTGTACGGAATAGCCGAGCGCCTTCTTTTCTTTTTTGATACCCATACCTGTTACAATCACCTGTTCAAGTGAGCTGGAGCTGGTAAGCATCTTTACATCGATAGTAGTGCCGCTCCCCACGGGGATGCGCTGGCTCTCATAACCGATAAAGGAAAATTCCAGGACTTCGCCGGGGTTTGCCCCAATGCGGTAATGGCCTGTAGCATCCGTTAGGGCATTACGGTTGCTGCCTTTAATCCTGATGGTAACGCCTGGTAGCGGGTTGCCGTCGTCGGCCAACACAGTGCCGGTAATAGGCTTGGGTTCCTGCGCATAGGCAGTGTTGGGCAACATTAACAGTACCAGTGATAACATCACTAATAGCCGGAGAGGTTTTCTCATGTGCGGTTGTTTTAAATGAAACTGATATTTGGTTGAGAATTACACGCGTGTTTGGATTTACAGGTTGTTTACATGATGTTGTTTCTACAATGCGAACGCCGGTTGTGTTAAAGGAACGGGCCGTATTTTGGTTGAACTATATTTCCGGGCAACTAAAAATGATTCTCTATAAGCGCTACTAAGATAAGCGCAAAAATGACTTGTAGGTAATATTAAGTTCTTTTTTTGGGGGGAGGCTTTTGGGATGGTGGTTAAAAAACGTTGGGGAGACAGAGGGACTGTACAATACAACCTTTCCTGCCGGCAGGCGCCGGCATCCGGGATCAGTAACAGGCAGGCGCGCGGACCCTACTTAAATTGTTTTTTCAGCTTTGCATAATACTCCCTTACAGCGGCGGCTTTATCTTTCTTTATTTTCTTTCCAAGCTCCCTCCGCGGACAGTTCACATTATATTTTGCACCCCAGTCCATTATTTCAATGATGATGGGTAGAAGGTCGATCCCTTTTTGGGTAAGACTGTAAATAAACTTCGACCTGTTGGCCGGCGATACCTTCCTGGAAAGGATGCCTTCTGCCTCCAGCACGCTCAGCCTGTTGGCCAGTATATTAGTGGCTATCCTTTCCTCCGATTCCAGGAACTCGCTGTAAGATAATTTCCCCCTGAGCATGATATCCCTTATCACCAGCAATGACCATTTATCCCCAAAAACATCAAGGGAACAACTGATAGGGCAATCCGACCGTGTTTTATCCATACAGATTATTTTAAAGTACTTGCAATTTACAATAACTTTCAGTATTTTCACTTGCAAAATGCAATAGCTTTTAATCCACTTTCCTGATCATAAATATAATAAAATGAAAAACGCAACCTCCACAAAGCAGCTCCTGGAAACCTATTATCATGGCTTTGCAAAAAAAGAAGGCTGGGAAGCTGTTATTGCTGACGACTTTACATTCACCGGTGGGGATATGACCCGGCCCGAACCCGCTACAGGAAAGGTCGCTTACATCGAAGTGATAAAACGCTTTTCCCGTACCTTTCAATCCATGCGCGTAAAGGAAATGATGATAGATGAAGACAGCGCCTGCGTTATCGGGAACTATGATTTTATATTCCCCAACGGCGCTGCCATTAACGGCGATGTGGCGGAGATCTGGAAAGCAAAGGATGGCAAACTAACTTCCCTCACCATCTTTTTT
>JBCNPS010000176.1:0-12286 GCA_039593235.1 Chitinophaga sp.
CGGCAGGAGTGTAGCGAGCTATATTTACAGGAAATTACGGCACCGGCAGGGGGTGACTACCTGGTAGGTTTTAATAGCGGAGATGGTATTGCAGTATACCTGAACGGGGAAGAGCAGGTATTGCATAATAACCCTGAGCGTGGCGGAACCCAATCCGAAGTAGTGTTGTTATCTCTTAAAGAAGGGAAGAACCAGTTAGTAGCTAAATACTATAACCGCTTTGCAAAGCAGGCAATAGCGGGCATTAACCGCAATGTACCACAGGTGGTATACGTACAGCAGTTACCGGTGCACATAAAAGGCAATGGTAAAGTAGAAAGCTGTGTGATCAGGCAGGCGAACCCGGTTTCCGTACATCGTAATTTGCGGATGCCTAACCTGGCCCTGGTATTAGATTCAAAATAAAGATGGCAAATACATTTTTTAAATTCAAGCAGTTTACCGTTCACCAGGAGCACTGCGCCATGAAAGTATGTACAGATGCCTGTATACAAGGCGCTTTCACGGCGCGGTACCTGGCAGATAATGAAATAACGGCGCCGGCTATACTGGATTTAGGCGCCGGCACCGGGCTGCTGAGCCTTATGCTGGCGCAAGAGGTAGACGCTGTAATAACCGCCGTGGAACTGGATGCCGGCGCAGCCCTTCAGGCTGTACAAAATTTTGATGATTCTCCCTGGGCGCACCGGTTAACCCTAACCCGGCAGGATATACGAAAAATGGATGGCGCTGTGAAGTATGATTTTATTATCAGTAATCCGCCGTTTTATGAACATGCCCTGAAAAGCGGACACGCCCTAAAAGACCAGGCCATGCACGCCACCAACCTGAGCTACCAGGAGCTGATCACCGCGGCAGATCAGCAGCTGGCCGTTTCCGGTGAGCTGTCGGTGTTGCTGCCTTATACGGCTTTTGAAGGTTTCAGGGGACTGGCGCAATTGGCCGGGCTTCACCTGAAACAGGTATTGTATATCCGGCAAAGCGTAACCCATGGGTATTTCCGGACCGTGGGTATTTTTGCCCGGAAGCCGGGGAATACGGTGGTGAGCGAGCTTGCCGTGTATGGTGCAGACCGGGTGTATACGCCGGGGTTTGTGGAGTTGTTGCAGCCGTATTATTTGTATTTGTAGTAACCTTTTACAATAGCATTCCTTTCAGCTCACTTTCAAGGTAACAATCACAATATTTTATTTTGCAACTTCATAAATTTCCATAGATTCATTTATGAAGAAGATACTTTTTTACTCCCTGTTGTTTCCATTGGTGATTGCGTGTAACAAGCAAAGTACAAAAGCGATATCCCGTTTGCCTGAACCGGATCCTGCGATGACTGGAAATACCTATACCATCGTAACGGCGGCAAGCAGCATATACCCGGACTCCGGAACCGTGTACAGACTGGGTTTAGCGCCATACGCCTCCTTCTTTAAATTTGACCGGAGCATAAAGAATGGTAACTTATATTATGAAGCAATCGGGGAAAGCGCAAAGCAATTCAGACCATTAAAATTCTTTATCTCTGATAATGGAACCGGGGAAATCGTTGCCATTGCAAGCCCCGGTAAAACGGAGGTAGAAAAGTTTAATAAAGAATGGCACCATGTAGCTAGATAACCTTTTCTATATTTAATAGTAGCTCATTTTATGAAAAAAGTACAGTTGTTGCGTTGCTTCACAAAAAAAATTTATCATCTTCCGTTAATATTCCTGCTGGCTATTGGCTTGGGCTCCGGGTGTAAGAAATCATCAGAAAAGAACCCCTGTGATGATGTGCTGAGTGAAGGAATGCCAACGCTGGCGGTGTTAACATTGCTGGATAAACAAACGGGAGCGAATATACTGCTATCAAAAAATATTGATACTTCTGCCATAACAATTACCCCGGCGCCATTGGATTTGAAGCGGGGAATGATCGTAAAAGAACCGGGAGCACCCATGTACGGAGCACTGGTGATTCCTGTCAGCGACATGAAAGAAGGAATGTTTAAGTATAAAATAGATATTGCCGATGTTGGCACTGTTACGTTATCCCACACTAACAGGAAAGAGAAATCCAATAGTATCTGTAATCCTTATTATATAAGCGTCACTGATCCTGAAATAGAGGATCACCCGTTTACAATTTCAAGAACCGCTTTCCGGCTTACGTTTGAAATAAAGCTGTAACGTGTATGCCCGTGAAAGTTATTATGAGGGTGTTCCCTTTGCATAATCTTCAAGATAGCTATACCTGGGGGTTAGCATACCTTTATTAGTAATGGTGGCATTCATGATGATCCCGCTGTTTGTTTTCAGCAGCTCGTCAAAAACATATTTCATCAGCTGATCTCCAAAATATTGTGAAGCATCTCTTGGCAGCTCGTTGGGAAGATTGCTGACACACATCATGTCTATTGTGCCAGGAAGATAGGGCGCTGTTTGTTCCATCTTGTCTTTTGTAACGCCGTATACAGGATCTTCGATGGTACTATCGCCCAGGTTGCAGGGAACGGAGCCATTGGTATCATCTGTAATATCGGCGATCACCTTAATACGGAAGTTTTCTTTTTTCAGGTCATCTGCCTGGAAAAGCGGGGGGATTTTCTTATCCCAGTAAATTCCGTTCATGAGGATATCGCTTGCGGTAACATAGGGAAGGAAGCGGCATTCATATGCTTCGGGATGCTCGTGGAAGTCGGCGCGGCTATATGTTTTGTCATCTTTACGCAGGTATAGTTCTCCTGCTTTCAATTGGGTATAAACCGGGTAAGAATAAGTGTTGATCAGATATTCTTCCGGCGGAAGATATTTGATACCGAGCAGGCCCATGATTTCCAGGGCGCCGGCAGCCACGCGCCCCGAGCCGGTGATGACTATTTTCAGTGGTGGTAGTTTGATGCCAAAATAATGATTGATCAGTTCCTGGAAATCGTGGCAGGTATGCACCCTTTTGAAATGAAAGGCCCGTGTTTTTTCCCCGTAAGCCATAAGGCCGTTATGAGCGCCCACAATACCTGCAAAAAAGCCAAAACCGAGGATACGTTGTCCGTCGGCATGTACAAGACATTCATAATCTATAAGCGTGATGCCTTTTCCCAGGATAGTTTGCAGCATATGTTGGTTATGCGGCTGTTTCTTTTTAGTATGGCTGAAGAACAGGTATGTTTTCCCTGAAATCAATTTATCGGCGGGTACTTCTTTAATGCCCAGCAGTATGGTGCAATGGGAAAGATCTTCCTGCAGGGTGATACCTGCTTTTTCATATTCTTCGTCTTTGTAGCATCGTAACGGAGAAGGCTGTACGTAGATACGCACCTGGGGGTAATGATGCATGATCCACTGGCATTGTTTGGGAGTAAAGGCCACCCTGTTGTCGTGCGGGTGTTTTTCTTCCCGGATAAGCCCGATATGTATCTTGTTTTCCATCTTTGAATGTAGGGTATTTTTGCGAACTGTACGTCACTTGTAACTGCCTGAAATGGCCTGTTTACGGGGAGATAGAAAAAAAGTTATACAAAAATGTAAAATTTATTTGCGGATTAAATAAGAGTTTCTATATTTGCATCCCGCAAGCGAAGCGGTTAAGTTCATTAGTAAGATTGCCCAGATGGCGGAATTGGTAGACGCGCTAGACTCAAAATCTTGTATTCGCAAGGGTGTGCAGGTTCGACTCCTGTTCTGGGCACAGAGGTTTAAAAAGGTCGGAGATTTTCTCCGGCCTTTTGTTTGTAATAATAATACTCCAAATTCATATCTGCTTCTTTTAGAATTCCCCAATTTAGCAGACGCTTACGTTTCATTTTAATAACTTCAAGAGCCAACAATATTCACGTATGAACATTCAGACCAAATTTTGCACTAAATGCAAAATGAATAAGCCTATTCATGATTTTGAACCTCATAAAGTACCTAAAGATGGTCGTCGGCATCGATGTACAGTTTGTAGAAACGCGAGAAGGAGGGAACTCTATAAAAATCCTGAACTGAAAAACTGGAATAAAGTGTGGACATTCGATAAGTGCCGAAACGAAGCGCTCAAGTCTAATAATAGGAGTGAGTTTGTTAAAAATTCACCTTCAGCTTATCATCGGGCATTGAAAGACGGTTTTTTGGATCAAATTTGCACCCATATGACATCCCGATGGAAGCCGTATCGATTTTGGAGTTTAAAGCAATGTCAAAAAGAGGCATTGAAGTATAAAACGAAAGTCCAGTTCAAAACAAGTAATTCATCAGCTTATAGCTTATGTCAAAAAAGAGGTTGGATTCCACGTGTTTGTTCACATATGGATGCAATCGGTAATACACATAAAAGATTAGTATATGCTTACGAGTTTGCCAATAATACTGTGTATATAGGTTTAACCTGTGATAAGGAGCGTAGGCAGTTACAACATTTGCAGTATAGGAAATCACCAGTTTATAAGTATTCACAGATCACCCAACTAATTCCTATATATAAACCAATATCAAAAAGATACATTACAGCTGAAAATGCTCAAAAGTTAGAAGATAAAACAATTAAGGCATACAAAAAAAATGGTTGGAGTGTTTTAAATAGTGCAAAAGCGGGAGCACTAGGTTGGAGTGAGAGAAAATGGACATTCGACAAATGTAAAAAAGAGGCTCTGAAATATAAAACAAGAAGTGAATTTATAGATAATAGTCCTGGAGCTTATGCAGCAGCAAAGAAATATAATTGGATGCAAATTTGCGATCATATGGTTTATAGAAAAGTACCAAAAGGTACGTGGACTTATGAAAATTGTAAACAAGTTGCACTGCAATGTAAGAGTAGAAGCGAATTTTGTTTAAAAGCACCGGGCGCTGTGAAGAAAGCTCGGGAAGAGGGTTTTTATGAAGAGATTGTTTCACATTTGAAAAAGTGGGCGAGTAAAAGTAATTCAATATGAATCATGACAGAATAAA
Organism: Chitinophaga sp.; assembly: GCA_039593235.1. GTDB lineage: Bacteria > Bacteroidota > Bacteroidia > Chitinophagales > Chitinophagaceae > Chitinophaga. The sequence goes on from JBCNPS010000176.1 coordinate 4,909, forward strand.
ACGCTATTCGGAACTTGATTACAACTCCAGCATGAAGTTATTTTCTACTATTTGTTATTCGGCAACTCACTGAAAGCGATCAGGTCATGCAGTATTTGGTTCGATAATTCTCCCACTCTGGGCACAAAAGTTATTCTTCAGGCAATAACTTAAATTTTTTAAGGGTTGTATCGTCAGATACAGCCCTTTTTATTTTGCAGCCCTCCATAATTTTAAAGACTAAATAACCTTTTCAGTAACCTCACTTTGTTATTTTAGTAGTCCTTCGGCAACCAGGCTAATTTTGGCAATCCTTAGTGACGGAAGTAATTTATTGCTATCTGTATAGGTTTGATTTTCGTATATGCATAAGCGATAGCCAAAGCCAGTTTGTGATTACATTTGATCATATCTTATCTAAACCTGGTAAGATAAGGTGTCTGCACTATGTCGTCCCCTGTTTTTAATCAGGCTCCTGTGTTTAGCGCCAAATGCCAATAAGGCATTGAATACATCCCTTGTTTCGTAGGCATGCTCCGTGAGGGCATAGGAAACAGTAACGGGCTTCGTGTTATTGACAGTTCTTGTGACGAGGAAATTATCTTCCAGCTGCTGCAGTTCTTTTGTCAGCACTTTCGGGGAGATGTCCACCACTACCTCCTGCAGGTCTTTAAACCGCATTGGACCGAAATAGGATAAACTCTGCAGTATAAATAGTTTCCATTTACCTCCCAGCAATTCTATTGCATCTCTTAATGCCAGTGTTCTATCCTTGCCTGCATTTTTTTCGCAGCGTTGTACCAAGGTCATGGTATATGAATTTATTACTTTCCTGAAGGTAAGGGATAGTGATGGGAAAATAAAGATAAAATAGTTTTGCGCATAAAATAAAACAGTTACAATGCGTGTATCATTAATCGCGAATATTGCTGCAAACGGCAAGGTATTATTAGCCGAAAATGCCCGTTATCAGGCGCCGCAGAGGGCCATGGGTATTTTTATGGAAGTATCTGCCAGGGCGTGCAACCTGGTACTTGGCAGGAAAACCTTCGAAATGTTACAACAGATGATAGGAGATGTGAAAGCCGCGTTCCCTGATATAGAACTATTGCTGATAGCCGGCGCCTCCATCCCGGCCACGGATGTTAAAGTAGTGGGCCGCCACGAAGAAGCGATCAGCTATCTGACTGCCAGGGGATACCAGGAAATTGCAGTGGGTGGGGGCCCCATCACCTATAATGCTTTCCTCGACAATGACCTGGTAACGGATATCTACTTTAATATCCATCCGGTTATAGTTGGGGATGGTGGCCTATTAGGTACTGATAAAGCGCTGGCCGGCAGATTTAAATTAGTATCAACAAAGGAGATAGGAGAGCATATTGTGCAGCTGCACTACAATAAGGCCTGAGGGCAACGCATGGGCGCCTGATGCACAAATATCGGCCTTCTTTACTGAATTAATTATTGTCAGATTGATATTTTATATCGTGGATGATTTCTTTTTATTATTTTGTCGCCATAATTCCACGTATGAAAATCTCTTCTATTAAAAAAGCAGGGTATTATGTGATGTTACTGGCATTAGCTGGTTGCCATAATACGCCACCATCCAGTACGGTTATACTCAGCGAGGCGGAGCTGCGACAGCCGGCCCACGCAGTTGAAGGCTTGAAGGTCCGCGAAGGACTTACCGCCACCCTGTTTGCCAGCGAGCCGATGATGACCAATCCAACCAATATGGACATTGATGAAAGGGGGCGTGTGTGGATCACGGAGGCTTATAACTATCGTAACCAGCTAAATCCGGGACATCCCTATAAGCAACTTGGCGACCGTATCCTCATACTGGAGGACCTGAATGGGGACGGGAAGGCTGATACTGCAAAGGTCTTTTACCAGGATACCTGTATCAATGCCGCACTGGGCATTTGTGTGCTGGGGAATAAAGTCATTGTATCCTGCAGCCCGAATGTATACGTGTTTACCGATGAAGATGGTGATGATAAGGCGGATAAGAAGGAATTGCTTTTCCGCGGAATTGGCGGTGTACAGCATGATCATGCTATTCACGCTTTTACATTTGGTCCGGATGGTATGCTGTACTTTAACTTTGGCAATGCAGGTGATAGCATCCTTGATAAAAACGGTCACCTGATTAAAGACACCGAGGGCAACATCATTGCGAATAAAGGCAAGCCATACCGCCAGGGTATGGTGTTTCGGTGCAATATAGATGGTAGTGGACTGGAAGTGCTGGCGCATAATTTCCGTAACAACTACGAGGTAGCAGTAGATGCTTTCGGTAGTTTATGGCAATCGGATAATGATGACGATGGTAACAGGGGTGTTCGTATCAATTATGTGATGGAATATGGCAACTATGGCTATACGGATGAGATGACCGGGGCAGGCTGGCAGGCCAGCCGGATTAACCGGGAGGATTCGATCCCTTACAGGCACTGGCATCTCAACGATCCTGGCGTAGTGCCTAACCTGTTGCAAACCGGTTCAGGTTCTCCTACCGGGATGGTGGTTTATGAAGGTGATTTGTTGCCGCAGGTGTTTCACAACCAGATGATCCATGGGGAACCAGGACATAACGTAGTACGTTCCTATCCTGTTAGCAAAGCAGGAGCAGGCTACACGGCCAGGATAGAAAATATAGTGGAAAGCGGGCAGGATAAGTGGTTCCGGCCGTCGGATGTATGCATCGCTCCCGATGGATCGTTGTTTATCGCCGATTGGTACGACCCTGGCGTAGGAGGCCACCAGGTGGGCGATCTGGACAAAGGCCGTGTTTTTCGTATAGCCCCACCCGGTATATCCTATCATATCAGGCCGCCTGTGATAAGTACGCCGGCAGACGCTGTAGGGGCATTAAAAAGCCCGAATCTTTCTACGCGCTATCTGGCCTGGCGTAAGTTGCATGCCATGGGAACGGATGCAGAGAAAGCGTTGCTGGACATGTATGCAGATGCCAATCCGCGTTACCGGGCCAGGGCATTATGGCTGCTGACCAAACTGCCGGGTAAAGGCCTGGCGTATGCTAAGCAGGCCATGACCGATAAAGAGGAAGATATCCGTATAACCGGTATCCGTGCCGCAAGGCAACTGGGTGTTGAAATGGGACCGCTGGTGGCGGAGCTTGTAAATGATCCTTCTTCACAGGTGCGGAGGGCAGCGCTGATCGCTATCCGCCATAGCCGCTGGCCTGGGGCCGCGGCTATCTGGGCGCAGTTGGCAAAACAATACGATGGAAAAGATCGCTGGTACCTGGAGGCGCTGGGTATTGCGGCAGATGGTAACTGGGACGATTGTTTTGCAGCCTGGATGCAGCAAACCGGTGGTAACTGGAATACTGCAGCCGGCAGGGATATCGTGTGGCGGGCCCGTGCAACAGCCGCACTGCCGCTACTGGCGCAGTTGATAGAAGACCCGGCGGCAGATCCGCGGCAGCACCTGCGTTATTTCCGTGCCTTTGATTTTTATCCTGCAACTGCCAGCACGCCGGTGCTACTGGGCTTGCTGGAAAAACACCATCCCACTCACCAGGATATTATCAATGCTTATGTCTTACTGCTGGTGGACAAAAAAACGCTAAAAATGACGCCTGCCACAAAAATCCTGTTAGGGAAAAGTCTCACTGCCGTGGAGGGCTCCGAAACGTTTATAGAACTGGTCACCAAATATGAGCGTCGCGATCAGAACGAGGCGTTGCTTAAAATCATCACCGGAAGCGGTAAGGGTGAGCTGAAGGGACGGGCCATGAAATGCCTGTTAAATGCAGGCGGCCAGCAACTGGTGATGCAGGCACTGGGAAAAGATACTGCTGTTTCGTTAGCCATTGTATCTGCTATTGGCGCCAACCAGGATAAAATAAGCCGGCAGTTGCTGGCGGGTATGATCATTAATGCAAAGTATCAATTGCCTTTACGCGCGGAAGCTACGCGCCGGCTTGGCGCTGGCTGGGATGGTAGTGAGCAGCTACTACGCATTGTGAAAAGCGGGACGCTTCCTGCAGACCTGGATACGACGGCTAAAAAGGTACTGCTGAATGTATGGCGACAGGACATCAAAGCCAGCGCGCTGGCTTATTATGAGCCAGGTAGTAAAGATACCAGGCTGCCGCCCGTTTCACAACTGGTAACCATGAACGGAGATGTGGCAGTGGGAAAGAAAGTATTCAGCACTTATTGCAGCAGCTGTCACCTGGCAGGAAACGCCGGTGTTAATTTCGGACCTGCACTCACAGAGATCGGCAGTAAGCTGGATAAAGCGGCTATTTACGATGCCATCCTGCATCCTGATGCCGGTATCAGTTTCGGTTATGAGGGTGTGCTGATTAAGGTCAGAGATGGCAGCAGCCGACTTGGGTATATAGCAGGAGAAACAAAAGAGGAGATAGATTTTCGTATGATTGGTGGAGTGGGAATAAAACTGCACAAATCTGATATCGTTTCAAGAAAGCCTTATGGTCATTCTTTAATGCCGACGGGACTGGCAGGTGCCATGTCGCAGCCGGAGCTGGTAGGATTAGTGCAATATCTTTCCGGGCTTACCAGTGCAGGGCACGCGGTGGCAAAATAAAGTAAGATTTGTTATTGAGATGCTATAGGGCTGGGTTATAAAGGAAATGCTAAGGTTTCCGCTAATACTACGCATGGTGGTGCAGGAAGACCGTCGCCTAAGATGTCCTAAAATGGGCATCCGGTGTACGAAAACGGACAATGCAACATTCCCAATAGACTGATTAACAGCTATATAATATCCGGCATTTTCTTAGTTTGCAGTACTGCCAAATTCCCGGGTATGTTCAGAAACTACTTTAAGACCGCTTTTCGCAATCTTTTAAAGAACAAGGCGCATTCTGTCATCAATATCACAGGACTCTCTGTTGGTATGGCCATAGCGCTGCTCATCGGCCTCTGGATCTGGGATGAGCTAACCTATGACCGGAACTTCAAGGATCATGACCGCATTGCCCGGGTGATCCAGAACCTGAATATAAACGGGGAAACCATCACCTGGTTTAATATGCCTGCGCCTACAGCAAAGGCGATCCGTGAGAGCTACGGTAGTAATTTCAGGCACGTGCTGATGTCGTCCTGGACGGGTAGCCATATTCTGTCTGTAGGAGAGGATAAGCTGATCAAAGCTGGCAACTTCGCTGAAGCAGCGCTTCCTGAAATGCTGGACCTGAAAATGCTCAGAGGCAGCCGGAACGGTCTCAAAGATCTCAACTCAATTCTCCTGTCTGCATCCCTGGCAAAAACCTTCTTCGGTAATACCGACCCAATGGATAAGATCATGAAGATCGATAACCAGATGATGGTAAAAGTGACTGGCATATATGAAGACCTGCCGTACAATTCTTCCTTCGCCAATATGGCCTTCATCGCTCCCTGGGACCTCATGGTGGCCAATACCCCGTGGATCAGGGATCAGGAAGCCTGGGGCAATAATTCCTTCGAAGTACTGGTACAAATGGCAGATCATGTAAACGTGGAGCAGGCTTCTTTGAAGATCAGGAATATTAAAATGATGCATGTGGATGAGATCAGCAGAAAGTTCGCCCCCAGCTTGTTTTTGTATCCAATGAACAGATGGCATTTATATGCAGACTTCCGCAGTGGGCTTAACACCGGAGGCCGTATTCAATTTGTGTGGCTCTTTGGGATCATAGGCATATTTGTATTACTGCTGGCCTGCATTAATTTTATGAACCTCAGTACCGCCCGTTCCGAAAAACGTGCAAAGGAAGTAGGCATCCGTAAAGCTATCGGTTCTTTCCGTATGCAGCTTGTCTGCCAGTTCTTCTGTGAATCTCTCTTAATAACAGCGATCGCATTTATATTGTGTATGATCCTGGTGCAGCTCATGCTGCCTGCTTTTAATGAGCTGGCAGCGAAGAAGATCAGTATACCCTGGGCACAGCCTTTATTCTGGCTGGCAGGACTGGGATTCAGCCTGATCACCGGTCTGCTGGCCGGCAGTTATCCCGCCCTCTATCTATCGGCATTCAAACCTGTCAAAGTATTGAAAGGCACCTTCAAAGTAGGCCGTTTCGCAGCTATTCCCCGTAAGGCGCTGGTAGTGATACAATTTAGCGTTTCCGTGCTCCTGATCATCGGTACGCTGGTAGTATTCCGCCAGATCCGGTTCGCCAGGGACCGCCCCCTGGGCTATAACAACAATGGGTTGCTAATGACACCGCTGATGACCATGGACATCCCCAACCACGAGGATGTTATCCGCCAGGAGCTGAAGAATGCAGGAGCGATCACTGAAATGGCCACTTCAAGTGGGCCTGTTACCGGTGTGTGGTCTACAAATGGAGACCTCTCCTGGAAAGGCAAAGATCCTGATATGTCGATAGATATTCCCAATACCGGCATTTCTCATGAATATGGTAGAACGGTAGGCTGGGAATTTGTGGCAGGACGGGATTTTTCCAGGGAATTTGCCAGCGACTCCATGGCTTTTGTGATCAATGAAAGCGCTGTAAAGCTAATGGGGCTGAAGGACCCGGTGGGAGAGATCATCAAATGGAATGGAGCGCCCTACAAAGTAATTGGTGTGATAAAGGACATGCTCATGGAATCGCCCTATGCCTCCGTAAGGCCTTCTCTCTATTGTGTGCACAAAGACCATAATAATTATGCGATCATGAAAATAAACCCCGCTGCCAGTACCCAAAAGGCATTGAACGATATAACAGCTGTATTTAAACGCTACAGCCCTGCTCAACCTTTCACCTACCAGTTTGCAGATGATGATTATGCGCACAAGTTTGATGAGGAAGCCCGTGTGGGTAAACTGGCCGGTGTTTTTGCCGTTCTGGCCGTTCTCATCAGTTGCCTGGGATTATTTGGTATGGCATTGTTCATGGCAGAGCAACGCACAAAGGAGATCGGCGTACGCAAAGTATTAGGCGCTTCCATCTTCAATATCTGGCAGTTATTATCGAAAGAATTTGTACTGCTGATAGTGATAGCCTTTGTCATTGCAGCGCCCCTGGCCTGGCTTTTCATGCATCGATGGCTGCAGAATTATGAATACCGCAGCAATATTCCCTGGTGGATCTTTGCAGCCACCGGTATAAGTGCAGTCCTCATCACTTTACTCACCGTCAGTGGGCAATCTATAAAAGCTGCCTTTATGAATCCGGTAAAAAGCCTGCGCTCAGAGTAAATTCAAAAGCAATAGAATGGTACAAAGCCATAGGCTTTGCTTATCAGAAAATTTCCAAATTTTCATACCTTTATAGATAGAAGCCTGATAATCGATAAGTTATCAGGCTTTTTTATTTCCCATAATTTATAAATTGTTTACCACAACATATAACCCGCATACTCTTCCACCAAAATGACAAACCACCTTCCACTTACAAACAAAG
>JBCNPS010000177.1:0-12279 GCA_039593235.1 Chitinophaga sp.
GCTCAATGCAGCGAATGTGATGGTGAGGCCACCGATTCTGATCGGTCGGGCGGAGGGTGTCGATGGTTGCAAGTCGCCTCGGTACTTTTGCGGTTTGCTAACCGCGAATCCAACTGGCGTGACCTGTCAAAGCAATCGTAACCCGCGCGCCCTTACCCATGGTCGGGGACAGGGTGGTTGAAGCGATGCAGCTTGCTGTGAAGTCGGGTGTTTTCGGAGGCGAGGTCACGCCGGACCGTCGCGATGCGAGCCAGCCGCCGGAGCCTATCATCAGGTCGTGTTCTTTTACAATTTGTTTATCCACCATTAATTTGGCCCTGAAATAACCCGGTGTATAATAAATAGTGGTAAAGGTGTTTTCCTTTGCAGATACCGGGACCTTCCGCCGGATATCCCAGCTCTGCGAAATGAAAACAGAATCTTCCCCTGCAGCAACAGCGTTGTAGTTGAAAACAACAGAATTGGGCACTCCCTCCCCTACTATTTTGTTGGAGCTGAAAGAAAAAGCGGCGGTGTTAAGCGGCTTTCCCGGTTTGGTGTTGGATAAAAGTAAAGCATATACGAGGATGGCGGCCGGCAAAAGGGCCAGCAACCAGTAGGGCCATTTGTGGCGTTTCCGCGGGGTTACCGGGCTGTTGTTGGTATAACTGCCTGCCCCACCGTTTGTTTTGCTGCTATATGCGGCAGGATTATTTGAAATATGTCCGGTCGTTAATACAGTTGTATCGCCTCCCAATGGGTGAGGTACGATATCAGCTAATATTACATCGGCGCCCTCCACAGCATCGCCAGGCAGTTTATCACTCACTGTATTGGTTAATGCTGCATCGGCGCCTGCCACAGCTTTCTCCACTTCTCCGGGTATTACCTTGCCAGGCAATGATCCACTTTGCACACCGGCATTCCCCGCTTCTCCGGGTGCCGCCCCCGCTTTTTCCCCCGGCGCCGGCGCAGCAAGGCGCTTAAACTCCCGCCAGTCGGCATACCCGGCATATTGCGCCAGCGTATTCAGGGTGGTGGTAGCCGGCATATTGGTATACTTCAGTTTTCCCCACAGCCGTTTCAGGGTGGTAACGCTCAGCATTACCCCGGTAGCCTCTTCTATGGCTTCACTTAGTTTTTCAAAATCATAGGTAGTCCATTCACTGCCGTCGCCCCGGTTCAACCGGGCTTCCGCCAGCTCCAGGCACTTTTTTATATAATTTATTTCAAAACTATTATTCATTCCCTGGTAATCTGTTACATGCTTGTACGGATTTGCACATACTTGATGCGCCAATGTTTCGCCCTGAAATTAGTTATTATTCAGATTTGCCGGAGCATTTAAAATTAAAAACACCCGTCATGACAAAAATCCGTACCGCGTGCTTATTCCTCTTGCTCCCTTTATGCGCAGCAGCACAAAAAAAGAAAAACGGTTCCCAGGATGTTATCAAGGTACCACTCCAGGCTGAATATTGGTCTTTCCAACCCGGCACCGTGGAGTTCACTACCTATAAATCGGTGCCGGCCATGAAGCTGCTGAACAAGAGCGATACTGTTGTGTCGAAACAGCTGGATTTTACAAACGGCACCATCGAATACGATATGCTGTCCTCCTCGCCGTTCTCTTCGTTCTACTTCAGGCGCGCCAGCCGTAAAGAAAACGAATGCTTTTATTTCCGCACTTTCGTTTCGGGAACCGACAATGCGGTGCAATATGCACCCACCCTCGATGGGATTAATATGTGGGATATGCTGCCGCAGTATCAAACCGCCGCATGGATCAATAAAGACGACTGGAACCATGTAAAGCTGGTGATTTCCGGCAGGCAGATGCGCGTATATGTAAACGATACCTCAAAGCCCGCGCTGGAAGTACCTTACCTGGAAGGCAATACCTGGCATGGAGGTATCGCATTCGACGGGCAAACTATTATTGCCAACGTAGTGGTGAAACCGGACCAAACGGAAGGGCTCCCTCCCGGCGCAGGAACAGACATCACCAACAACAACCCCTCTTACCTGCGTACCTGGCAAATCACCCAGCCAATGATCACTCCCCAAAACGTGGATTTCAGTAAAGCCTGGATACCCGGTAAGGATACCCCCTGGGAAACCATCCGGGCCGAAAGAATGGGACTGATCAATGTAACCCGGAAGTTTGGCAGTGCAGAAAACCGCGCCCGGCGCATGGTGTGGCTGAAAACAAATATCCGTTCCACCGTGGCGCAAACACGGCAGATGCACCTGGGCTTCAGCGATGAAGTATGGGTATTTGTAAACGATAAACCGGTGTATATCGATAAAAACCTTTACGGCTACCCCATCCTCAAACAACCGGATGGCCGCTGTTCCATTGAAAACGCCTCCTTTGCACTCCCGCTGGTGGCCGGCAATAACGAAGTACTGATTGGCCTGGCCAACGATTTTTACGGCTGGGGAATCATGGCCAAACTGGATAAATTCGAAAATGTCATTTTTGATAAATAACCCTCCTTCCACCAGGCGGCCCCCGGGAGGGCTGCCTGGACAGGCAGGGATTACCACATTACCATCTTCTCCCAAAAAATAACCGCCCTTCAAAAATATCATATAGAAATAAGTACCTGGATAGCGGAAGTTTATTTTGTTTCCAATAACTTTAGGTACCATGAAACAAACATTGGCAGATACCGAGCTGACCGGGCCGGTAAAGCAAATGAAATACGCTACCACAGACCCCGATGGCAAATACTACGGGTATGAGCTTTCTTTTTTTGATGAAAAAGGCCTGTTGCTCAAATGGGAAGATTATACCGCAGGTCATCAACTGGACAAAACCCTGTTGTATACCTTTGATGACAAAGGAAACCTCCTGGAAAAAACGCTGACCTCCGCCACCAAAGGACCTATTTACAAGAATAGTTATTTCGAAAACGGGGAGCTGAAAGATTGTACAGAATATTATGGGGAAGATACCCTTTATACCCTGTACGATGAATCCGGCAACGTACTGCAACAAATGGAAAACAATGATCCTACTCCCGTAGAAGAAGATCCTTACAACGAGCAATGGGAAACCAATACCCATACCGATACCGAAGGATGCCGGATAGAAATCAGCCGCTACTACTCTTTCGGCGCGCTACAGGAAATCACCAGGAGCAGGTACAATCACCAGGAGCAATTACTGGAAGAATATAAGTTCAGAGACACCGCCGGTTTAGATGATAATAATCCTACGGAAACCACTATCTGCCAGTATAATGAACAGGGGCACCTGATCACAAAAATATCCGACAGAACCACTACCACCGGTACCGTAGAAAGAACGGTACACCGGTACGAATTTACCTATGATCTCTACCAAAACTGGATAGAAAAAGTAGAGATCATGAACAATAAGGTAACGGGTTATAAAGACAAAGTCCGTTTTATCCGCCGGAGAGAAATCTTATACGCCCCTTAAAATCTGCACACATGCTATCTAACCGTCACCAGATCTTTATGGAAGTAGCTCACCAGAAAAGCTTTTCAAAAGCCAGCCAGGCCTTATTCATTTCCCAGCCGGCCGTAAGCACCCATATCAAAGGACTGGAAGAACAGTATAAAACCAAGTTATTTGAAAGAAAAGGATTACAGATAGAACTGACCGAAGCGGGGCAGTTGCTGTACAACCGTTTACTTACGGTACGGCATATTCAACAGGAAACGGAATTTGATATTTCGGTGATCCACGACAAACAACAGGCTACCGGCATGCTCAACCTGGGCGCCAGTACCACTGCCGCCCTTTACATATTACCCAAAGTGATGTCTGCCTTTCACCGGGAATACCCCCTGGTGGATATTTCCCTGCTCAACAGGAACAGTGAAATAGTATTGCAGGCGCTGCTCGATAAAGAAATTAATATCGGCGTTACCGAAGAAAAGGGACAGCTGAGCAATATTACTTACCAGCCTTTCCTGAAGGACCGGATCGTAGCCGTGTGCAGCCATGATAACCCACTGGCCCGCAAAAAGAATTACCCGCTGAAAGATATCCTGCAAATGCCCGTGGCCATCAGGGAACGCGGCAGCGGCACCCTGGAAGCACTCAAAAAAGGGCTTCAGAAAAGCAAGATCCGGCTGAACGATCTCAAAATAAAAGTAAGACTGGGAGGAACCGAAGCCCTGAAAAACTTCCTGCTGGAATCCGGCTGTGTAGGATTCCTTTCTACCCGCTCCATTGCAAAAGAACTGCAGCATGGAGAGCTGACCATCCTCTCCTTCGACAGCCTGCGTATAGAACGCAGCTTTTATTTCATACAGCGCAAAGGAGAAACCAGCGATCTCAATAAACGCTTCATTAAAATGGCCAGGTCCATTTATAATTATTAATTATAGGTCATAATATTTTCATATAGCCAGGATTATAAGGTAAGGGCTACATTTGAGCCATACAAAATAACCTGTTGACATGAACATGCTTTTTTATTACGACGAATTATACAAAGCTGCTGTAGAAAGAATTAATAAGCTGGTAGATGTTTCTGTTGCCCAGAAAAATGCATTGATCCAGCGGTTGAAAAGCCAGGCGCCTTTTTTAGCTACCACTACAGAAGATATAGACCTTGTTGCCCAAAGGATGATGAACTCCCTGGGAATGGTACTGTGCCCGGATGCCGCTGCTGATTTTGCAGGAGGCAGCAAACTCCTTGAGTTGGAGATGTTGAACAACGGCGAATAACCCGCCGCTTCTTTTCTTTCAGGGTAGGAGTTTTCCCTGCAGTGGTAAATTTTTCAAACCCCGGAAACATATCAATGCACCGGGGGAAAAGGCTCCGCCATTCCACGCTCAAAAGCAATGAACGGCTTCCCTGCCGCCACACGTGCCGGCCAGTCGGGGTTGGCCAATGCCGCCTTTCCAAGCGAAATTAGATCCGCATGCCCTTCCGATAATGCCCTTCCTGCCACAGCCAGTTCTTCCATACCGCCGTTGGCAATTACCGGTACCTGTATAATACGTTTAGCCATTCCCGTGAGTGTTTCCCCATGTGCATAGGCACCCAGTTTTTCCCAGGTGCTGCCCTCTCCTGAAATGTGTACATAATCCGGCGCTACTTTTTTTACTTCTTCCAGTAACGCTGTTGCCGTAACGGCGCCATCCGGCCAGCGATAAGTGAAGTTGTTCACTTTCCCTTCAGACAACCGCAGCCCTATAATAAACTGAGGCGGCGCCACCTGCCTGATGGCGTTGATAATTTCAGCGATCATACGGAAACGGTTGGCTACGGACCCGCCATATTCATCTTTCCGCAGGTTGGTGTAGGAGGTTAAAAACTGGTCAGGCAGGTAGCCGTTGGCAGCATGTACCTCTACCCCGTGAAAACCGGCGGCTACTGCATTAGCAGCCGCTGCGGCGTATCCTGCCACAGCGGTGGCAATATCAGCCTGCGTCATGGCGGCGGGCACCGGGAAGGGTCCGTCGCCACCACCGTAGGAGCGCAACTTACGACCCAGCGGCGTTACCACGGAAGGCGCCAGCGTATGCTGCAAATGCTGCGATAAAGCGCCGGCATGCATCAGTTGGGCGATGAATAAACTGTCGTGTGCCTTTATTTTTCGTGCCAGCTCCCGCCAGCCGGCTACCTGCTCCGGCGTTGTTAACCCCGGCTGATGCGGATACGCCTGGCTGGCGACCCTATCGGTATATAATCCTTCCGTAATAATGATCCCAAAACCACCGGCAGCGAAACGTTCATAGTAATCGTGCATAGCAGCAGTAGGAATGCCCTGCAATGTGGCGCTGGCGCGACTCATAGGCGCCAGTACAACTCTGTTCTTAATGGTTTGCTGCGCCAGCGTAAGCGGCGCCAATACCGGGTGTGTGCTCATATATAAATCTTTAGGGCAAAGTTGTGCACTTCCTTCTCCCTGAAAAATGATAAATGATAAGAAATCGGGGTTATAACGGTTCCTTTGCGATCTTATGTCGTAAACGGCTCAGTGATTCAGGCGTAATGCCCAGGTAGGCCGCTACCTGGAGCTGTGGCAGGCGTGTTTCCAGGAAAGGATACTGGTTTACAAAACCGCGGTAGCGCTCTATGGCAGGTTTTTGCAGCAACAGGATACGGCGCTGCAGGGCAATGTAGCCCCGCTGGGAAATAATGCGGTAATAACGCTCTGCTGCCGGTATATCGTTAAACAGTTGTTCAAGCTGTTGCCGGGTGATACGCAGTACCTCGCCTCCTTCCAGCACATCAATATTGAACAGGGACGGGGCGCCGCTGAGCAGGCTGTCGAGATCAGTGATCCACCAGCCTTCCACGCTGAACTGCAATACATTTTCCCGGCCGGTGGCGTCCTTTTCAAACTGGCGGCAACAACCTTTCAATACAAAAAACTCGTGCCGGCAAATATCACCTTCACGCAGCAGGAACTGCCTGCGACGGGTACGCTGGGATTCAAAATAGCCGGGAATACGTTTCATATCCGCATCGCTCAGCGGCACATGTTGAAGAATACTGTTGATCAGCAGGTTCATTTTTCAAAGATAGCCCTGTGCAGGAATGCTTCAAAGAATAATCCCGCCGCACTTACATCTCCCGTAAAAATAATTACTGCTGAACCGGGCAAATATCTCTTTTCAATAGCTCGCCGTCCTTCATACCACGTGTAGTGAATGGAATAGTTTCCATGCGCCTGCCACCCGGATAATGGATGCGGATTTCATAATCGGTATCTTTTTCCAGTGTGAGCGTAATTTCACGGCCGGACTGCCCGATAAAGCACCAGCCAATTTGCCTTTGTTTGTTATAAATGTAAATACATGCATCGGCCAGCGGCGCACAAACTATACCGGTGAAGGGAATCACCAGCCCGGGGGTAACCTGGTTAAGCCTATATACAGGCGGTGTGGTAATGGAATAAATATCATCGCTTCCTTTGCCTCCGCTGCGGTTGGAAGCAAAGTAAGTATTGCCGTTTGCCCCGGCTACAAAATAAAAATCATCACCGGGGGAATTGGTCGGATAACGGAGGTTTTCGGGCGTGCTCCACTGTGTTTTACTACCGGAAGTATGGAAAATATCAAAACCGCCCATGCCTGTCCACCCTTTACTGGAAAAGTACAAGCTGCCATCCGGCGCTATAGTGGGAAATTCTTCTGCTTCGGAGGTATTGATACCAGGGCCGCAGTTGACAGGCGCACTCCAATTGCCATCGCTTTGTTTTTCGCTGTACCAGATATCTGTAGCGCCTTGCCCGCCGGGCATGTCAGATGCAAAATACAGCGTGTTGCCATCGTTGCTGAGCGCTGCATGGCCCACGGAATATTCACCGGGTTTGTTATAGGCGAAGGGGATCAGTGCTCCCCACTGGCCATTTGCATCTTTTACGGAGGAAAATAATTCCAGGCGGCGGTAGCCATATTTCACCCCGTTTTCCTTTACGGCAGGAATACGGCGCTCCGCGTTTGTCATGGTTACATAGGCGGTATGATAATCTTTATCAAAAACGGCAGGGCCTACATGGTATTTCGACCAGTTAAACGCCGGCGAGAAATCTTTGATATATACATTCCCATAATTGGCGGTGTCTCCTATATAAAGTCCCTGGTAATCAGTACGGGTACGGCCGTACACATTCCTGTTGAAATGACTGCCGTTTGCCAGCTCGTTGCGGTACAGGGAATCGGATACAAACACAATGCCCCCGGGGTAATAAGTAGCGCCCCAATCGGCGCCAACGGTGTTGAGCCTTTCTACATTATGGATGGCCACCGGTGTGGGCGACTGCATCCATTCCAGTGCAGCGTCGCAGCCGGCCATGCGGTGCTCCACCCGTTCCCGGTTGCCTGTTTGTGCATACTGTGTGTAAGCGGCTTTTGCTTCCGCATATTTACCGGTGCTTTTAAGCATATCCCCATAGTATAGTTTTGCATCTGTCGATGCATCAGGGCGGGCCAGCAGTTTGGCATACCAGCCGGCGGCGGCTTCATATTCATTCATATGCCGGTAGGAATCGGCCAGTCTTTCCAGTACCAGGGTATTGGTTTTATCCTTTCTCTTTGCTGCGATCCTTTCATACAGGGATGCGGCTTTTGCATAATCATATTTATCATAGTAAACAGCCGCCTGCTTATCTAACGATAATTGTTCCTGTGCGTGTAAAAACTGTATGGAGAAAGTAAGCAGAATGATACCAGCATATTTTTTCATAGCGTTTGTTTGAATGAATAGCCTGTTTTAGAAATATCTGGGGCTGATCACCCTGGCTTTTTTACCCGGGAATAAATAGCCGATAGATAATTCGTGTGATCCGCTCTGGAACGATGATAGCTTGCTTACTGTGAGATCATAGGCGTATCCTAACCTGAATTGATTGGTGATATTAAACTGTACCAATACGCTGGCTGCGTCCAGCTGTTCAAGGTCTTTATCCAGCGCCGGCTTGCTCCATATTTTCACACCGGTGCGGTAAGAGCCGCCTGCCCAAAGCCGGTCGGCTATCAGGAACAGAGCGGTAAGGTCCACATTGGTAGGGCCTTTAAAATCTTCTTTTACCAGGATAGATGGTTTGAACTTTACTGTTTCAGACAGGTCGAACATCATACCGGCATTCACATACAGGTGCTGTGTTTTACGGATGGTTTTATACTGGTATCCTTTCCAGTAGTACCGCGACGCATCTGTGTACAACGAAAAAAGATCCATCACAGCCGCCCCCGCATAAAATTTCGGGGTGAAGTAATAGATGCCGAACCTTGCATCGGGCACCCAGGTAGATGCCCTGCCCATGGGGATAGTAGGGTCGTTATCGTCGGTGTATACAAGGGCATTGCCATCAATGGCATATTGGGTAACGCCTGCTCCCACTCCCAGGCATAAACGTTTATCTCCATCTTCGTTCAGCGGGATACGGTAGGAATACATCCCGTAAATGGAAGTAGCGTCCTGCGGGCCAAGTTTATCGTACATCACCTGCAGGCCCAGTCCTACCCGGTTATCCCGGGAAGCGTTCAGTGAGCCGTCTATAGATACGCCACCGGTTTGGGGACCACCTGGAAAATTTACCCATTGTTTCCTGTAAATAGCATTCGCGAACAGGTCTTCCTTGTAACCTGCATAAGCGGGGTTCACGCTCAGCATGTTAAAAATATACTGGCTGAACTGTAAGTTCTGCTGCGCCTGGGTTAATACCGGCTTGTACAGGAGCCCGGAAAACATTAACAACAGCATTAACTTTGATGTCATGTTTATGCTCATACGAAATCCTTTAAAATTGGGGAACGAAGGTCACTATGCTGATTTTGGTTGATCCAGCATTCTTTTCATCAGATCTTTCAGGATAATAGTTGTTATACGTGCTTTTCTTCCATAGAATATGAGCTACCAATCTGTTTTGAGTACAGGAGTGTAAGATACCTTCATAGCAACCTGAAGAGTACCTTCCAGCCAATACAACAATAAAAATGGCAAAAGGTTTATTAATTTTTTTATTTGGGGAGAATACTTTTACAACTACGCAGGAATCCTGCCTATAAGAGGCGCCCCGGACAAACAGTGGCTTTTATTACAACAGGTACAGCAGCATGGCTGTAATAGCCCCAAACAAAGTATTGCCAAAGTTCACCGCATCGTTGCCGATAACGTGTTTCCGCTCCAGCGTAGCCCCCAGCAGGGAATCCACCAGGTTGCCCGCAATACCGGCAATGGCCACGAACCATACGCTTTCGTCCATACCAAAGCAGATACCGTAAAGCAGCGCCAGGATCCCTGCCCCGGCAGCGCCCAGCAGGGTACCTTCCAGGCTTACCACACCGTCAAGCCCTTTGGCTTCTTTTTTAAAAGTGAGGATATTGTAGAAATTACGGCCGTATACCATGCCCAGTTCAGACGACAACGTATCGGCAGTTGCCGCGGCCAGGCTGGCTGCCAGCATCATCTGGTACATATCGTCGATGTCGGGGTTTAATAATGCCAGCAAAGCCATGATAGCGGCTGCCCCGCCATTGGCAAATACCTGGCCTGCTGTTCGTTGCTCCGGGTGGGTTTGCCCCGGCAATATTTTCAGGTGCTTCTTATGGGAGGTGGCGGCTACGCCCATTATAAAAAAGGCGCCAAGTAATAATAACCCACCATAGCCGGCGCCGGCTGTTACCAACAGGCCCACAACAGCCGCCATTACGCCGCCGCCGGGAGTGAGCTTGCGCTTTTTCACACACAGTATGGCAACAGCAATAACAGCGGCCAGTGTAATAAATGCTTCGAAGAAAAAAGATAAATGCATAACGAGCCGCAAAACTATGCAAATATCCGGTAGTTCCGGATCTATTCTTCCAGCAACCCGATCATGGTATTTAATTCTGTTATCAAGGCGTCATCATTACCGGCAAATCCGCCGGAGCGGAACCGGATATCCCCTTTTTTGTCCAGCACCACTTTATAGGGTACACTAGGCACCCTGAAATGGGTAAATGCTTTAAAACTGCTTTCTCCTTTCAAGGGTTCATCCATTAAATAGCGGAAAGGAAACTGTTTTTCACGACTGAACTGTTTTACCTTCTGCAATGCATCGCCGGTTTCAAAGGTGGCAATGAAAAGGAACACCACCTCCGGGTGCTGCTGCATTACCTGCTGCATAGCCGGGAACGATTGTATACAGGGCTTACACCAGGTAGCCCAGAAATCAAGTATTACGATCTTTCCTTTGAAATCCGACAGTTGTACGGCCTTGCCTGCAGTATCCAGCAAACTGATACCTGCCACCGGTTCTTTTAGCATATTTTCCTTCAGCGATTGCTTTTCTTTATTATCTGCCGGTGGCATCAAGCCTGCCAGGTATTGCTGGTAAGGCAGTGTGTTACCTGTTTTTTCGTATAGCGCTTTGAGTTGTACTTTCATTTCCACGGAAGCCTGGCCATGCTGAACGGCGTTCTCCAGCAGGGCCTGCGCCGCGGCCGGCTCACCGGCTGCCACCAGCAGTTTCACGTATAGTATGGCGGCGTCCTTGCTTTTCGTATGTGCGTAGGCGGTAGCCGCCAGGGGAAGGCCTTCATTGTACTGCTGTTGCTCCAGCCTGGCGGAGGCCAGCGCCAGGTAAGCATCCCAGCCATAAGTGGAAGTGGTATCAGTGATCTGTACACCACGCCACGCCCACTTCACGGCTGCCGGCAGTTGCCGCTGTGAAAGATAATACCGGGCTGCCTGCGCAAAGAAAACAATTTTATCATTCCGCTGCCGCAGCTGCGCTGCATATTTTTCAGCAGCTGCTTCGTTCCCATTTTCAATGGCTGCCTTGCCCATTTCCTGGTACAACCGGGTATACTGGTAATCAGGATTACCTTTAGTGGCCGGCTCGGGGAACTGTTTGATAAACTGGTTGAACAGCGCTGCTTTTCTCCCAAAATCCTTTTCCTGGTTCACCGCCTGCATATGCTCTTCCCGCACAAACATGCCTGCGGGAAACCGGCGGCGTAACAATACCGCCAGTGAATCGGCCGCATGTTTTTCCCCGAGAAAAAGAAAGTAACGCTGGTTCAGCGTCAGCTCGGCCTCATTATCTGTTCTCCAGGCCAGCAGCTTACGCAGCAGCAGCGCCTTATCGTCCGGCTCAGGGGAATTGGCCAGCATATTGAAATAAACGCCTCTTAACTGCGCCTCCGCAACGGGATTATTGGCTATTTCCTTTTTAAGGTACAGCAGCTCCCCGGCGGGATCCTTCTTCAATGGCGATGCGCCGGAAACCAGCACCGACATACGGTAGTACGCAAAAGGTAAAGGTTTACCCGCTGCATATACCGGGAACATATACCCGTTCCCGTTATTATCATCGGTTTCTTTGCCGGCTGCAGGTGTAACCAGCAGTAACACCGCTTTCTCCGGCGCCGTTATAGCGGCGCTCCATTGCTGCCCTTCCTGTTGCAACGTTACTGTTTCTTCACTGAGTTGCCGGTCTTTATCAAACCATGTTGCCACTGCTGTAAGCTGCTGTTTCCCTGCCAGTGCGGTTCCGGCAGGGTCATATGTTATTTTCACGGCATGGCCTGCCGCCGGAGGCGCCTGCAATTGTACCTTTGTTTGCGCCGATGTATGCAGTAAAACAAGGCTGCAGCATATGGCCAGGAATAATTTCTTCATACAACGTTTACCTGAAAAGTGATTTTATTTTTTCCTCCAGTTCATTACCTATCAGGTTGGAGGAAATAATTTTTCCCTGCTGATCGATGATCACATTGGCTGGAATACCCAGCACCGGGTAGCTTTTAATGACCGGGCTTTTATCCGCCAGCAGGTCCGATACATTGGGCCAGCTCATGTTCTCCTTCACGGAAGC
>JBCNPS010000178.1:0-12217 GCA_039593235.1 Chitinophaga sp.
TATTCTCTTGCTTCTCACCTTGCGTCATCCGGGGAGTATTCCCATTCTTTTTGCTTTTTACGCTGCTTCTGGAGGTATTCCTATTCTTTTACTTTTCGCCCTGCGTCATCCGGGGAGTATTCCCATCCTTTGCTTTTCACGTTGCTTCATCGGGGGATTCCCATCCTTTGCTTTTTACGTTGCTTCATCCCGGGGGCATTCCATCCTTTATAACCACAACGGGTAAATTTGCTAAATTGATTTTCTATAATACAACCCTTATTCAGAAAGGATCTACCAGGTTTTTACCGTTGTTTTTGCTTCGGAGTCCCTTAATTCAACGTTAAAAAGTTATTCATTTTGTTCATTCTGCTTTTACAGCGCCTGAACATTTTGTACAATGATATTTAGCATCTACTTTTATATTTCTAAAGTTGGCATAGGTTATGAAACCGGCGCGAGATCTCTATCTGAAGTGCCTTTTTTCTTTTGACCACTTTAGCCTGCACTTGCTATTTCATTGATATCTCTTCAAAATTCCTTGGTACTACAAAAGACACCGTGTTATCAGCCAGCAGGTTTTCCGGCAGTAAGGCCACCGCTTGTCCGTCTACCAGCAGGGTAGTGGGTTTGAACGGCAGGCCATGTATGGTGATCCTATGATTATTATATGATGTTTCGTAGTTGATGAAATATTGTTTTTTGAGATAAAATTGTTGCGCAGTAGAACGTTGCTTGAAGCGGATCACGTTGTACTGGCCGTTCTTATAGCCGTAATGGTCGCCGGCATCTTCATACAACACGCTTTTCACTTCTTCCTCCCCGAAATAAACATGCAACAGCATTTCGGTAACCGGTGTTTGCTGGGTGTATTGCATCTCCGGGTATTCCGGTAACACTGCGCCTGCTTTTACAAACAGCGGCATTTCGTCAAGAGGTGTTTTTACTTTTATTTCCTGGGCGCCGGTGTATTTCTGGTCGTTCCAGAAATAATACCAGTTACCGGCTGGCAGGTATACGCCTTTTTCCTGCATGCCTTTTTCGCTTACATGACTGATGAGCAGGGAATCGCCGAACATAAACTCGTGAGAGCAGTTGTAGGTGGCGGTATCTGTTTGTGCTACAAAAGCCAGTGGGCGCAGCATGGGCGTACCCTGTGAAGCATATTGCCAGAAGGTGGTATACAGGTAGGGAAGCAGCTTATATCTTAACGTAATAAATTTAGTCACCACTTTTTCGTACTCTGCACCAAAGCTCCAGGGCTCCTGGTTAAAGCCTGTTTCATTACTGGCAGAGTGGGTACGCATCAGCGGGTGGAAAACAGCCAGCTGTATCCAGCGGGTATACAGTTCGCCGTCGGGCTCGCCGATAAAACCGCCGATATCGCTGCCGGTGAATGAAATACCGGAAACGGATAAACGCTGGCATTGCACGCTGGCCAGCCAGAGGTGTTCCCAGCTGGAAACGTTGTCGCCGGTCCATACCGACGACCAGCGTTGTGCGCCTGCATAGCAGGAGCGGGTAATGAGGAAAGAGCGGTTGGGCATCAGGTATTTTTTCATACCTGCTGCAGTGGCCTTGCTCATGAGGTGGCCGTATATGTTGTGCGCTTTACGGTGACTCACCTCTTCGCCGTCGTAGTCGTGGCGCACGTCTTCCGGGAAGGAGCCCATTTCAAACACGGCGGGCTCGTTCATATCGTTCCAAACGCCACGTACACCCGTTTCGGCGAGGCTTTTGAAAAGGCTGCTCCACCACTCCCGTACTTCGGGGTTGGTGTAATCGGGGAACACGCATTTGCCGGGCCATACGTCTCCTTCCATGAGCGCCCCATCGGCGCGTTTACAGAAGTAGTTGTTTTTAATCCCTTCCTGGTACACCTCATAGTCGGTATCCACCTTAATGCCGGGATCAATGATCACTACCACTTTGAAGCCTTCTGCTGCCAGGTCTTTGATCAGTCCTGCCGGATCGGGGAACCATTCCTTATTCCAGGTAAAGCAGCGGAAGCCATCCATGTAGTCGATATCCAGGTAAATCACATCGCAGGGGATTTTCCGGGTCCGGAACTCTTTTGCAATTTCCTTTACGCGGGTGTCGGGATAATAGCTCCAGCGGCACTGGTGGTAGCCCAATGCCCACAGGGGGGGCAGTTCGGGGGTACCGGTAATTTTTGTATAGGATTCGGCCACTTCCAGGAGGTCGGGGCCGTAAATAAAGTAGTAGTTCATTTCACCGCCGCGGGCCCAGAAACTGCATGCATCTTCCCTTTCCTTACCAAAATCGAAGATGGTGCGGAAGGTGTTATCGAAGAAAATGCCGTAGCCTATGCCATGGTGCAAGCCGTAATAAAACGGAATGTTCCGGTACAGCGGATCTGTATCTTTCTGGTAGCCATAGGCGTCTGTACCGTAGTTCTCCAGCCGTTTGCCGCGGAGGTTCAGTTCAGTAGGCTTATCGCCCAGTCCGTAAAAGCATTCTCCTTCCTGTACTAATTTGCTGCAATACTGAATCTTACCGCCTTTAAGCAGGTAGTGCTGCCAGTGATACCCCATTTCATCCTGGTTAATCACTTTGCCTTCCTTGTCTGAAATGGTGATACGGAGGTTATCGCGGGCAATAAATACTTTGAGTTCATCTGTATAGATCTCAAAAGTTTCTTCCCATTCCTTGATACCGAATGCGATGGGTGATTCTTCCAGGGTATCGCTGGTAGCATACGAAAAATCCCTTTGAAAAGTGCCTTCAGCAGCATATCTGAACCG
The DNA here is from genome assembly GCA_039593235.1 of Chitinophaga sp. GTDB lineage: Bacteria > Bacteroidota > Bacteroidia > Chitinophagales > Chitinophagaceae > Chitinophaga. The sequence continues at coordinate 2,745 of JBCNPS010000178.1, forward strand.
GATGATCTTATCGGCAATCACCCTTATTTCAAGAATTGTTTCTGTAGTATAAAAACAAAAATAGTTTCCTTCTTTTTTCCATTCCCTGATCCCATCAGGATAATGTTTAGCGCCGTACTTACTTGACGAGGTTTCAACTTGCATAATCTCTTTTTCTGGATGCGCGGTAATCCGTTACCGAGGGCTTAAATTACATAAAAAAATCAGAGTAGTGGTAGTCCTTTTGCGTTAGATGCCCCTTTTCCGGCGTTTACCCTGTAAATTGGCTGCTTTGCAAAAAATCCCGGCAAGTAAATTAATTACTTATTAACTTCATATCAATAAATTTACTTTTTGCTTTAACCTATTTTAGTGGGTGCACCTTTCCAGGAGCACCTTTTTATTGATAGTGGTCCATAATACCGTTTGGATCAATGGGTTGCCAGTTCCCCGATATCTTTCCCGGCTAAATATACCTTTGTTCCTTTTCTTGCTTTTGCCGCCACATTGAATCCTTTCCCGATCGTTTTCCAGTGATATCCGCCGTCTGTTGAAATATCGGTGCCGGAAGTGCCGGTAGCGATAAGCTGCTGTGGACTGATCCAGGCTACACAGGAGCGGTATCCGCCGGGAGGCGTTACGGGCGCTTCCCAGCTGCGGCCGCCATTGGAAGTGAGCATACAGTTGCCTTTACGGGCGGTATCCTGCTTATAGTCGCCTCCTGCGGCAATACCGCTGGCGGCATCCCGGAACGCGATGGAAAATACGCCGGTAGTGCTGCTGCCCTGGATTAAAGGGATCGTATATGCCTGCCCGTTATTGCTGCTTTTAAACAGCCGGGCCACCTGGCCGCCGGTAGCAAAGTAAATATTGTTTCCCGGAAGTAAGGCCATGCTGGTATTGCTGGCGGCAAAGATGGCTTCCCCTTCTGCTGCACGGGGGGAAGCGGCAACAGGATCGGCTTTCCAGCTGCGGCCGCCATTATGTGTCCGGATGACAGTAAATTTTCCGTCGATCGGATCACCGATGGCGATACCCTCCCGTTCGTTAAAGAACTGCATGGCATCAAAGAAGATGCCCGGCCTGTTATCGTAGAATACCTGTTTCCAGGAATTACCTCCATCTTCCGTCAAAAAAATCAGCGCCGGCGCACCTGCATTCAATACAATGGCTTTACGGTCACTAAAGGCATACAGGGAGCGCCAGTCGCAGCTATCGCAACCGGTTACGGTGGTCCATTTCCAGTGCTTGCCTCCGTCTGTGCTATTGCCTACCTGGCCGCCGGTACCGGAAGCCCATACAATATCATCTGTTACCACACTAAGCCCCCGGATACTTTGAACCGGAGTAGCCGCAACAATGTTTATATGATAGCCGGCAGCTTCCTGTTGGGCGGAGGCGGGTGTGAACGCCGTTAACAAAGCAATACATCCCGGCAGGAGCGGGCGCAGCAGGTAGGTGGTATAGCGGACAAAGCCCCATTGACGGACGTTTAAGCCTGGCCGGCCCGATGTGATATTGGCTGTATTCATTAAGCATTTCATTTATTCCCAATCTGTTACCAGGAAGAAAATTACAAAATTGCTACAAAGTGTGACACAGATTTATATATTTGCAGATTACCTAACCTGCTTACTCATTAACAATATTTCAGTGCATCAACCGCATCGCTTAAAAATGTTTATCCTATGCTGTATTTGGGGACTATTCCCCCGGATGCTTTATGCACAGGATAAGCCATACATTTTTGACAGCTACAGCGTTAATGAGGGCCTTTCCCAAAGCACCGTATTTGATATTACCCGCGATGACCAGGGATTTATGTGGATTGCCACCCGCGACGGGATCAACCGTTTCGACGGGTATACCTTTAATGAGTACCGGTACAAACCAAGCTCGCTTTATAAGGCCGGGGAAGGGAAAGGGGAACTGGTACCCCGCGGCGTTACAGGCAACCGCGCGGTGATTAACCGTTTTGACCTGAAAGGATATAAGGGCTTTTCTTTTTATAAAGACAGTCGCTCCCAACTACTGCTGGCCCATAACAACGGCATCAGCGTATACGATAAATACAAGAATAATTTCAGCAAACTGTTTGAAGACACCAGCACTGTAAATGCTGCAGAGCGCGACGCCAATGTGAAATTTGTGATCCTGGGAGAAGATGCAGCCACCAACACGTTATGGGTGTGGCGCCCCATGAAAGGCATTTATGTGCTGGATAATACCAGTTACGTTACCCGCCGTATCATCCTGTATCCGCCCCAGTTCCTGCAAAGAGGCATATTGCCCTCCGTAGTGATGAAAGACGGCAACACCATCTGGATGAACGGGGACCAGGGCGAACTGTTTTCCCTGAACATTAAAAATCTCCGCATCTCCACCTATTGTTTGCCTGGCGTAGGCAGCAAACCGCTGTTACGTAACCTGAATAAAGATTCGATGATCATTATCAGCGCCGGCCATATTACGTTGTTTAACAAGCAACGCAATAAATTCAGCGACCTGGTTTTTGATGTGAAGAACGAGAAGGGGGAGCCATTCATCCCGGCGGTGTCTGAACTGGACCAGTACGGCAATGTATGGGTAGGCGGCAACGATGGTGTGTTGATTTACAATATTGCCAGGAATGAAATTATGCGGCATATTGTGAGCTTCAATACATTTGAAACGCGTTCGTTTAACAATGTATCCTGGCTTTACCGCGATGTAGCCGATAATATGTGGGTAGGCACAGATGGAGACGGGTTGAAAAAATATTCCCCGCATAAAAAAGTATTCAATCTTTACCGTTCCCCTTACATTACCCATAACATGGTGCAGGCGGTTTACAAACACGACGATGGTAAACTGTATGTGGGACTGATGCGTGATGGAATGAATATTTATGAAGATGGGGGGAAATTCCTGGAGCGTATTTCCAATGAACTATACCCGGGAAAGTTTCCCGGCAACGACCTGGGAGCTATTTGCCGGGAGAACGGGGATCAGCTGTGGCTGCACTTTGCAGGCATGCATATAGGCCTGTTCAACGTACAAACCAAATCGTTCCTTGACCTTACGGGGAAAGTAACCGCATTGGGTTTACCTACACAAAGGGCCCCAACTCCTTTCCTGTTCAAGCGTACCAACGGGCAGTTATATTTTAATTACGGCGGTTACCTGCTAATGTTTGATGAAACCGAGAAAGGACATGAAGCGGCTGTGGTGCATCATTTCAAAGACGAGATCCTGTCTGCCTTCTACGAAGATTATATGGGTAACCAGTACGTGGGTACGAAATCGGCACTGTATGTAAAACGTGCGGCCGACTCACGGTGGAAAAGCGTATTCATTCCTTCCGGCACCACCGTTAAATCCATCAATAAAAATGCACACAAGGAACTGCTGGTAGCTACTAACAAAGGATTATTCATACTCGATGATGCAGGCCGTATTAAGAAACACTATAACAGTTATGATAATCCAAAGCTGATCAACGACTACATGTACGGAGTGCTCCTGGATGATAAAGACAGGATCTGGGTAAGTCACAATAAGGGGCTGTCGCAGATCAACCCGTTAACAGATGAGATCACCACTTATAACAACGAGGACGGGTTGCAATCAAATGAGTTTAATACAGGCGCGTTTTATAAGTCAATAGACGGAGAATTATTTTTTGGCGGTATCCGTGGCGTTAATGGTTTTTATCCGAAGAATTTCCGGGAAAATTTGTCTAACGCCAAAGTGATCATCCGGCGCATGGAGGTGCTGGACAAGCCGTATGAATCAGATACAGCAATTTCATTACTTACGAAAATTGAGTTGCCGTATAACCAGAACACCATTGCCATTGAGTTTGTGCCGCTGGAGTATACCAATCCTCTAAAGAACAAGGTACAGTATAAACTGGAAGGTGCGGATGAAGATTGGGTACAGGCCGGTACTTTCCGGATGGCGCGGTATACGAACCTGCACCCGGGCAGTTATGTTTTTAAGTTGAGAGGTTCAAATAATGATGATATCTGGAGCACGGTGCCTACCACGCTGGAGATAGTTATTAAAATTCCTTTCTGGCAATCACTGTGGTTCCGGTTTTTATTATTGCTGTTGCTGCTGGGAATTGCCTATTATTTTTCTACGTTGTATCTTGATTATAAGATACGGCATGAGAAACTGAAGCTGGAAAAAGAGCAGGCGGTAGACCAGGAGCGGGCGCGTATTTCCAGTGATATGCATGATGATCTTGGATCAGGCTTATCTACAATAAGATTGCTGAGCGAGGTAGCCAAAAGAAAGATCCAGGATCCTGCGCAAACGAGGGAAGTAGAGCGGATTTCAGAAACAGCGGGAGAGATGGTGGACAAGATGAGCGAGATCATCTGGGCGATGAGCTCCTCCAATGATTCGCTGGCCAACCTGATTGCTTATATGAGAAGCTTTGCTGCAGAGTTCCTGGAACATGCACATATTACGCACCAGTTCTATATTCCTGAAGTGATTCCAAACATCAAGCTGAGCGGGGGAACAAGAAGGAATATTTATTTAGCAGTGAAAGAGTCGTTGCATAATGTAGTAAAACATGCGAAAGCAACAGAGGTAATTGTGGAAGTGAAGGTGCATAAAAATATGACGATTATGATCAAAGACAATGGAAAAGGATTTGACCAGGAGAAGGTCAGATTATTTGGTAACGGCTTGAAGAATATCCAGAAGAGAATGATGTCTGTAGGCGGAAACGCTGATATCAGCTCAAACAACGGCACAATAGTTTTTCTCGATATCCCACTAAATTAACATACATTTGTTTTTAATAACATTTAAGTGTTATAATTTCCTTTAAAATGACGGTATACTCAAAAAAGAAGTCCCAGGATAATATGGATACTATCACCATTGCGATAGTAGAAGATAATCATGATATCCGCACGGCTATGGAATTGCTGATTAATGGTTCTGACGGTTATGCCTGTGTAGGGACATTCAATAATGCGGAAACTGCCGTAGAACAGATCCCTCAGCTGATGCCAAATGTAGTGTTGATGGATTTCAACCTGCCTGGTGGAATGAATGGTATTGAATGTATTGCGCAGTTGAAGCGTGAGCATCCTGACATGCAGTTTATGATGCTGACAGTGTATGAAGATGACGATAAAATTTTTATGGCGCTGGAAGCAGGTGCGAGTGGCTATATTCTGAAGAAAACATCGCCGGGTGAATTACTGGAGGCTATCCGCGACCTGTACGATGGTGGTTCCCCCATGAGTTCGCAAATAGCGCGGAGAGTGGTGGCATTTTTCCAGAAACAGGCAAAGCCAAATCCCGCACTGGAAGCACTGACCACGCGTGAAAAAGAGATCCTTGACCAGTTGTCGAAAGGATACCTGTATAAAGAAATTGCCAGTAACTTATTTATCAGTATTGAAACAGTAAGACGGCACGTGCATAACATTTATGAAAAATTACACGTGCGCAGCCGTACGGATGCCGTTAATAAATACTATAACAGATAATTAGTAATCAGGGATCTTATCGTTTCATACAACTATGAAGCAATAAGATCCCTGATTGTTTTTTTTAGCGTTGACCTGTTTTAGGTTTAAACAACAGGTGCACAGTCAATACCACGGCAGCAATCAACAAACAGGCAAGTCTGAATACGAGACCAGTTTTCATAGGATAGGGATTATACGGTTAATAGAAAATATGGTTAAGTTCCGAACATAACACTCCCTGATGGCTATTGCCAGGCTGATGTGACCAGTTATAAAATATTGTATGAAAGCCGGTTGTTGGTAACAGTCAATATGATCATCGCATCATCTGCCATGAATCAAATTTCCGGATAAGGCGAAGGAATTTATTTCCGATACTGTTATCCTGTTCTTTTTTAATAAAATAAGTAGCCGCAATGGCTGCCAATAAAACTGCGGTAAGCAGGAGTAGAAATAGTATTTTCATAAGGACATAGGTTAGGATATCTTGAAATAGTTGACTTATGTAAATATAAATAAAATTCTGATGTAAGGATCCATTCACATTATATTTTTTTATACCATTTTCATGTGATACTTCCCGAAAATCCCCAAAACTGTTCATTATCTCCCGGAAATATAAAATTTAACAGTCTTAATACATTGGTAACAAATAAAGTAAGCATAGTGTATAACTTATACTTGGGATGATTCCCTGAATCCTTTATTTTTGCCAGCAATCAGATTTTGCTAAAAGATTTAGTATCCTTGCAAAATATCGGATGATCAGCGAAACAATAGTATTTAGGAAATTATAATATATTATGGCAAATACGGACAAAACGGATAACAAAGATCTATTTGCTTCCTATACGGAAGACTCCATACGGTCGCTGGACTGGCGGGAGCATATCCGCCTGCGGCCTGGTATGTATATCGGTAAACTGGGAGATGGCTCCAGCATGGATGATGGTATTTACATCCTGCTGAAGGAGGTAACGGATAACTGTATTGACGAACATACCATGGGTTTTGGTAAACAGGTCGATATTAAGGTAACGGAACACCATGTTACGGTACGCGATTTTGGTCGTGGTATTCCTCTGGGAAAAGTGGTGGATGTAGTGAGTAAGATCAATACCGGTGCTAAGTACGACAGTAAGGCCTTTCAGAAATCGGTAGGTTTGAACGGGGTGGGTACCAAAGCAGTGAATGCTTTGTCCAGCTACTTCAAGGTAACCTCTGTGCGCGACGGACGCATGAAGGCTGCTGAATTTGAGAGAGGGGTTTTAGTGAAAGAATATAAAGAATCCGCAACTACTGAACCTAACGGTACGCAGGTTACATTTACGCCGGATGATACCGTATTTAAAAACTACCGTTTTATACCGGAATTTCTGGAGAACCAGATCTGGAACTATTGCTTCCTGAATGCGGGGCTTACCGTAAATTTCAACGGCAGGAAATACCTTTCAAAGAATGGTTTGCTGGACCTGCTGCAGCGTAAAACGAACGAAGAAGACCTGCGTTATCCCATCATTCACCTGAAGGGAGAAGATATTGAAGTGGCAATTACCCACGAAAGCCAGTACGGGGAGGAATATTATTCCTTCGTAAACGGGCAGCATACTACCCAGGGCGGTACGCACCTGGCGGCTTTCCGTGAAGCGTTTGTGAAAACGGTGCGCGACTTTTACAAAAAAGATTATGACGCTACAGACATCAGGGCGTCTATTTGTGCAGCTGTATCCATCAGGGTGCAGGAGCCGGTGTTTGAATCGCAAACCAAAACCAAACTGGGCTCACAGGTAGTGTATGAAGGCGGCCCGTCTGTAAAGGCATTCGTGCTGGAGTTCCTTTCCAAGCACCTGGATGATTACCTGCACCGTAACCCGGCTATTGCCGATGCACTGAAGAAACGTATTGAGCAGAGCGAACGTGAACGTAAAGAACTGGCCGGTATCAAGAAGCTGGCCAATGAAAGGGCGAAGAAAGCCAACCTGCATAACAGGAAGCTGCGCGATTGCCGCCTGCACCTGAACGACGAGCTTACCGGTAAAGATAAAGCAGAACAGGAAGCCCGCCGGCTGGATTCCACCATCTTTATTACAGAAGGTGACTCCGCCAGTGGTTCCATCACCAAATCCCGCAACGTGGAAACGCAGGCGGTGTTCAGCTTACGGGGTAAACCGCTGAACAGTTTTGGTCTTACCAAAAAAGTGGTGTACGAAAATGAGGAGTTCAACCTGCTGCAGCACGCGTTGAACATTGAAGAAGGACTGGAAGGACTGCGCTACAATAACATTGTGGTGGCTACCGATGCCGATGTGGATGGGATGCACATCCGTTTGCTGCTGCTTACTTTCTTCCTGCAGTTCTTCCCGGACCTGGTGAAGAACGGGCATGTTTACATTCTTGAAACGCCGTTGTTCCGTGTACGCAACAAGCAGCAAACTATTTACTGCTATAATGAAGAGGAGAAACAGAAGGCGGTGAAGAAACTGGGCAATAAGCCGGAGATCACCCGCTTTAAAGGATTGGGCGAAATTTCGCCGGAGGAATTTGGCCGTTTTATCGGGGAAGATATCCGTATTGAGCCGATCATTTTATCGAAAGATATTCATATCCAGAAATTGCTGGAGTACTATATGGGTAAAAATACCCAGACCCGTCAGGAGTTTATCATCAACAACCTGCGGTATGAAAAGGATTTAGTTGAAGAAACCGTATAGAAAGGCGTATGGGCTTAATACACATTGTTTTTGGTCAGTCTTCGGTGCCGGTATTGGCGGAAGCGGTAGCCATGGATGAGAAAATGAGCGGGGAGATCCGTTGTTTTGAAGATGATCTTTCCGTTGGTCCGTTGTTTATCCTGGATACCAAAGAGGGCCGTGCCGGCCGTCGCCTGTTCTGGCAGCAGCTGGCGGGTATTGAACCGGCGGCGCCTGCGGAAGGAGAAGCGCCCGCCGCCACAGAAGCAGCCGGCGATCCCGATGATGCTGATCTTTTCAAATCCCTGAAAGCACAATTAAAAGAAGATCCTGAACTGGAAGTATGGATATGGGCCGGGCAAAATGCCCGCGACGTATGCGGCTACTACTGGCTGGTGAGCCAGCTGTACGATTTTGCAGGGCGCATTCATATTATTTACCTCAACAACCTTCCTTTCCTCAATGAGAAAGGCGCGGTGTTTTATCCTACTCATCTGCACCAGATACTGCCTAAGGAATTTCTGAAGGCGAAGAAACTGGCGCGGCCCATTTCACTGGCAGAATATGAACTGGATGGCGATGAATGGCATCGCCTGATGAATGAGAACGCAGGTATCCGTTTACTGGAAGGCGGGAAGAAGATCAAGGGAGAGCCAACTTTGTTTTATGACAAAGAGTTACTGGCGCAGAGCGGAAAAGAGTTTGTAAAAGCCTGGAGGGTAGTACAACAGGTAACCGGTAAACTGAAATACCCTGTGATGGACCAGTTCCTGGGTTGGCGACTGAAAGAGCTGATCCGTGAAGGCAAGCTGGAAAGCAGGGGCGATTTGAAAACCATCCGTGATTTTGAAGTGAAGCAGCCGGGTGAAACCATTGAAAATCCAACAACCGTATGATAAAGGTAACGCCACTGGAGCTGATGGGCGCCGATGACCGCGGCAGCGGTTACTTCTGGGATTGCAACCGTACCGGTAATTTCCTGGTATGCTACCGGAACGCCGGCAGCAGCAGCGGGCAGCACTATCACGAAGGCAAAAGCGATCATAAAAACCCGGAGGTACTGTACCTGTTCACCGGCAAGGCCGCCATTCACTGGTGTGCATTGGGTGGGCATGAAATAGTAACTACGGAAGTAACAGCGCCGGCAAGAGTGGAAGTGCCTGTGAATGTATGGCACCAGCTGGTAGCTATTACCGATTGCTGCTTTATAGAACTGAACTCCCTGGAAGATGTACAGAAAGACAGTGTACGTGTATGGAGGGAGGACTTTGAAAAAATGATTAACGTAAAACCGTAAGTGTATTATACATGGATATGGAAAATAAAA
>JBCNPS010000179.1:0-12156 GCA_039593235.1 Chitinophaga sp.
ATCAATAGCATCCACAATACTCTGATCGGTTGGCGTAAAGAAAGTAACGGAATCGTTCTGCAGCATTTCTTTCAGCCCGGCTTTCTCCACCACATATGCTACTGTATCAAAGAGGTCGGTATTTTGTACCAGGTAATCGTAAATGGTTCCTTTATAATGCGGATTAGCACGGCCGCTGTCGATATAATAATCTTTTTTACAGGCAGATAACAACAGTGCTGCCATCAATAGAACGCCGGCTATGGGCAATAGCTTTCGCATAGTCAATATTTTTAACAGTTATTGTATCCAGTATTGGTTCCTCGTGATCAGTGGATTGTTATTCACTGCAGACGTTGCAATAGGCCAGGTCCACGCGCCTTTTTCCATCAGGTCCGGTGTGAGCGGATTTTCTGTAAGATTCCTGTTGCCAATCCTTCCGGTGCGTATGAGGTCATACCACAGGTGTCCTTCTCCCATCAGTTCCTTTTCCCTTTCAAAGAAAATGGCCTCTTTCAGTGGATCGCCGCCACCCCCGGTATACACCTTTGCTCCTGCTCGGTCGCGCACCAGATTCAGCATCTCAATCGCTTCCGCGTTCCTGTTGCCCAGGTTAGCCAGTGCTTCCGCTCTCAGCAGGATCACATCTGCATAGCGGAACAGGATGAAGTTGGCATCATAATCCCTGGTGATAGGATTGGTAATAGCAGAAAATTTCAGGAACATGGGTTTCTTCTCTCCCTTTTGTGCATAGGGATCATCAAACCAGAGATCCATCCGCCTGTCGGATTCGCCCCGTGGATAGATCCTGTCCAGGTGCCTTACCATCGGGGTAATTTCACTGTTGCCGTTCAATCCATCGCGGATAATAGGATCATGTAATGTCCACTGGCAAATGAGGTAATGGAAAGCGCCGCCATAGTTGGCATCGAGCGATAGCTCAAAAATACCTTCTTCCGAACGGCCTTTGAAAATAGCCTGGAAGGTTTCCTTGGTATAAGGCAGCAGTTTATATTCATGCAGGTCCATCAGCTCTTTGATGAGATCTGCCGTTTGGCTCCAGTATTTCTGCTGATTGGCATTATCAAAGCCGGCGCACCACATGTTGATATGCGCCATCAGCGCCAGCGCTGCGCCTTTGGTGCCACGCACCGCCCTGTTGGTTGGGTCGTCGTAGGCAATCACCATATCCTCTTTACACTCCGCCAGATCTTTCAGGCAAAAATCCAGTACGGTCAGCATTTTTTCGCGGGGCTTCAGTGTGATGTCATACGGGTCTGTTTGCAAAGGCACATCTCCGTACAGGCGCGACATATAGAAGTAAATGAAAGCGCGTAAAAAACGGGCTTCGGCTACCAGGGCCTTCTTCTCTTTTGAACTGAAGGCAGGATCTTCAATACCGGGTATCCTGTCTATACAAAGATTGGCAGTAGCAATAGCCTGGTAAAATAATCCCCAGTCGGGAATATCTTCAATGCCATCGCCACCGGCCTGCAGCAGCCGGTTGGCGGCCAGGTTACGGAACCCGTTCTTATCAAACCAGTTCCAGTTACCGGCTCTGAAATCGCCCACATTATATACAACACCCTTGGTAAATTTCTCCAGCACTTTTGCATAGGCGCCATTGATGGCTTTTTGCGCATCGCCTCTCGTTTTCCAGAAATCTTTCCCCGAAAGGGTATCCAGTGGTTTTACTTCCAGGAATTTCTTACAGGAACCGGCTCCCAGCAATAAGCAGAAAAGCATTCCTATTCTAAACCAATGTTTCATCTGAAAATATTTTAAGTATCATTAAAATTGAGCGCCAATACCGAATGTCAGGCTGGTAGCATTGGGATACCCGTTGATATCATCCCTTCCCAGCGAAGTCACGGTTTCAGGATTTGGCCCTGTATATTTTGAGAAGATGGCTACGTTGTAGGCCGTGAGATAAGCACGCAGTACCCGTAGTTTTAACTTCTTCATAAAATCAAAATCACGGAACTGGTAGGCCAGTGTGATCTGGTTAATTTTGAAGTAAGAACCATCTTCCATCCAGAGACTCTGATCCAGCCTGTTGGGCGCTACCTGCGCATCGTGGTCAAAGGATCCTACAATAGCAGGGTGGGTAGACTTATCGCCCGGGTTTTTCCAGTAGTCGAGCTGGTTGATATCATACAGGTTGATAGGCCCCGCGGCAGTGCCACTTGGTATGGATAGATCTTCAGGATACTGCAGGCGGTAGATCCTCGCGGCAATAGCATTGTTCAAAATGCTCCGGTCGGCCAGGAAAGTACAGTTGATATTGAGCGACAGGTTCCGGTAGCTCACCGTATTGTTTAATCCACCGGTGAACAAAGGTTCAGGATTACCCATGATCACATAGTCGGCGCCGTCCAGGGCATAGTCGCCGTTCAGATCCCTCCAGATAGGGTCCCCTGCCTGGAAATACTGGGTGCCAGGCCCTTTAAATGCCTTGTAGCGTACTCCCCTGATCGGATCTACCGGCACATCAGCTGTATTGGCATACACACCATCTGTCTGGTACATATAATTGCTCTGTGGATTTCGTCCTACTTTCAGTGCAATACTCTGCCAGGTGTTCTGATCTACGTTGATGAAAAGTTGTGAGCCACCCGGCAATTCCGTAAGCACTCCTTTGTTGTAAGCGCCGTTGATGGAGAAGATCCACTGGAACCCTTTAGGATCGCGGTTCATAATGGGGCGTGTGGTGATAGACAGTTCATGTCCATAGTTCACAATAGCGCCCCCGTTCACTTGCATTTTACCATAACCGGTGGAGTTAGGCAACGGGATATCGCGTACCAGGTTATAGTTGTTCTTGTAGTAGGTATCATAAATGATTTCCACGCGTCCCCTCAGCAGCCCCAGGTCTACCCCGAAGTTAAACTGCGATGACTTTTCCGGCTCCATATAGGGATTGGCCAGCACGCTGTAGTTAGGATTAATGGAAGTGGCGTTGTTATAGTTTTTCACACTTTCATACGCACCCAGCGAATTGAGAATGGTAGCTGTAGGCCGGCTGTTTACGCCATAGGTTACACGCACCGATCCGTAATCCAGCCAGTTCCAGCGGCGCATCAGGTTTTCCTTGTTGAAGTTCCAGCGAACACCAACGGATGGATTTTTCGTATAGGGGTTATTGATACCCGCTGACGAGTTTCCATCCAACCGGTAGGCGAGGTCAATTACATACTTGGTCCGGTAGTTATAAGACAGGAACCCTGCCCATGAAGCTGCATGATACACATAGGATACGGGGGTACCGTTCACGTTTATCTCACTGGCGTTGTTCCACGGGTTACCGGGATAGAAACGCGGGGAATAACCGCGCGGACCCCAGTAATAATCGTTCGGACCATTTCGTATATCCTTCACATGCTGGTCGTCCGACTTGATATTCACTTCACTGAACACACTGGCGTATATGTTATGCCCCTTCTCCTGGTCGGAGGGGCGGCTGCTGTAGCTATAGTTTACGCCGTTCCTGGTGTTCAGCTCATCGTGCCGGCCAACGAAGCCGTACAAACCAGTTTGGTTGTTATTGGAAAACGATTGGTTAAACCGGTCCCTGGTATCTGTATAATAATCATAAGAAGTAGTGGAGTTAATACGTAACCCTTTAATGATCTCATAATCCACATCCACGAAACCACGGATATTAAGGGTATTGTTATCATCAATGTTATTCTCATATCCGCTCAGTTGGGGGTTACCAACAAATTTAGAAGGGCCGGGCATCAGGGAAGAAGTGAAGGAATTTCCGGCGCCGTTATTGGTTAAGCCGCCGCCATTACCTCGTTGCTTCTGACCCAATGCGCTAAACAACTGTGCACCGATGCGCAGTTTCTGGCTGGGCTGCATATTCAGCTGCATGTTCAGGCTGTATTTATTAAAGCCGGTATTTTTCAATACGCCCTGGTTCATCTGGTAGGCGAAGTTGGCCTTATAGTTCATCTTCGGGCTGCCACCACTGATCTGCACGTTGTTATTGGTGTTCAAGGTAGTCTGGTAAAATAATCCCTGCCAATCGGTGGAATTATTATAAAACGCATTCAGGCTGTCTGTCAGGAACTGGGAATTAGGATCTGCCAGTATACTGCGCGCCGCCTGCAGGTCCCTGGCGTTTTGCATGATGGAACTGATACGGTACCTGCGTTCTGCATTACCACCAATAGTAGGACGCAAAGTAGGCGGCAGGTTCACAAACAAACTGCTGTTGATGTCGATGATCGGCGTAGGCGAATTACCGCGCTTGGTAGTTACCACAATTACACCGTTAGCGCCGCGGGAACCATACAAGGCAGTAGCCTGCGCATCTTTCATTACTACAATGGACTCTACGTCTTCCGGTGGAATTAATGCCAGCGGGCCGGTAGCGGCGCCTGGCTGCAACATCGACTGTGAAATACCACCGTCGAAATCTACCGGTACGTTATCAATTACCAACAGCGGGTTATTACTGGTAAGATAAGCATTATCACCGCTTCCGCTTACGTCCAGCTGGGAAACCCCTCTAACGGACATGGTACCACGAAAACCCGGAGCACCGGAGTTGTTCTGGATATTCAACCCCGCAATTTTACCCTGCAACAGTTCCTGTATGTTGGATACCGGCACATCCTGCAGCGCCTTTCCATCAATTACGCCTGCAGAACCGGAGGAGGTTTCCTTGGTACGTTTCTGGTAACCGATGATCACCGTTTCTTTCAGTGATTTATTTTCCGGGCTCATACTAACATTCAGTGTGGTTACCTTCCCTACTTTAACCGTTTCCAGGCGATACCCGATGTAGCGGAACTGGATAGATTTTTCAGGATCCACCGTAATGGTGAAATGCCCTGTAGGGTCGGTAACACCCAGGCCCTTATTATTTTTGATATCGATGATCGTTACGCCGGGGATGCCCTCTTTGGAAGCGGCATCTGTAACCCGTCCCTTAACGGTAACAGCCTGTTGGGCATATGCCGTGCTGCCGGTTCCTGTCAATAACAGGAGAAAAACTACCAGCGTATGTATGTACCGTTTTTTCATGGCACTAATATTTTAATGTTTCAGAATACAGTTACCGGTTTAATCGTTGGTAAACTTGGGATTTACTTTAAACTTGAACACTACGTCCCAGCTGCCTGGCTCAAATACGGCGAAACCATAGCCAATACCGCCCTGCCGGCGTGTACCATAGGAAACACGCTCATAGGAAAAAAAGATGCTGGCCTTTTCGTTGATCCCAACATCCGCCAGTACCGGGTAAGGACTGGTAACATCCCAGGTAACGGTAGCACTGTCTTGTGAGAATTTCCGGTTAAAGCCAAAGTATACGTTCGTACCAATTGTGTTACTATAGTATCTCAGGCTATCCCATTTGGTAACATTAAAATTTGACATTTTAATAGGTAAGGAATCCTTATCAAAAAATTTGAAGGTGAGTGTATTCTTTGCGGTGCCGGTTTTCACGAAGTACACGTTTACCTGGTCGTTGTTGATCGTGTTATTCTGCATGTCCTGCACACCAATAAGCGTGGGATGATTGTACACCAGGTTACCATTGGATTCCTTCTTCTGGAGCCCGGTGATATCATCAAATTCATAAGGCTCATACGGGCGTGGACGGCGGAGATCCAGCTTTCTCTTCTGGAAGGTTTTCTGTCCTCCCTTGTTCTTCACCAGGATATCGAAAGTATAAACACCCTGTTTTATTTTGGAACTGTCGGTGGCCCAGAAAACAAGATCGCCGGAAGTGGAGCGCATATCCAGCACCGGTCTTTTCACCTGGAAGCGTTTGGCTTCAATTTCCGCCACGGTTTTTTCTGTACCGCTGTAGTACTCTTTCCACTGCCAGGTATTCACTTCTTCGAGTAACTCCGTTGCGGGTGTACCATCCGGCCGTGCAATGTGCTGCATCTCAAAAGTGAGCGGCTGGGTGGAATTGTCGGCGTTGAATTTTCCATAGAACACATTCGTGCGTCCGAAATTAGCCTGGTAGGTATCGCCATCAAAGTTGGCATTATTGCTGAAGTGTTCTTTTTCATCGGGCAGCAGCTGCTTGTAGCAGCCTGTTGCCATTATTGCCAGCGCGGTGGCTATAAACAAAATATATACTTGCCTTTTCATTGCTATGGGTTTATTTTGGTGAAGATGACACGGTGCAGGTTCAGGTTCGCTTTTTTGATCATCACTTTCATCAGGTGTTTTCCTGCGGGCAGATCGGCCGTACCAAAAGCTCCCTGCCAGGTTTGCCAGCCGCCGGTACCTTGTATGGGAATATCTTCACATACCCTTACTTCATCAACAGTGAGATAGATCAATCCGCCGCCATTCCCGGCAATACGCAGCTCCACTTTATATTTACCGGCTTCTTTGATATCAACGGTATACCTTACCCAGTCGCCGTCGCTGGTCCAGCCAATATTGTAATTGCCGCCGGGACTGGTATTGCCATCGCCCTGTGAACAGTTTTCCGTGCCCGGATCATCAGGGCGATAAGTATGACCGCCATTAGGGTTGCGGTAATTATAGGCCACGCCTTTCGGGCCTTCGTCATAATCTGCGGCATTCAGTATACCGGGTATTTCAATCGGGTACCCCAGGTAAGGCCCCTGCAGCGGCTCCAGCGATTTAGGATAGGCTTTTCCCACAAAAGAGGTGAACCCAAACACATGCCTGGTTTCCAGGATATGCATCAACCCGTTGGTGGATTTGATATCCACGTTCTGGGTAAGCGCTACGGACCAGTCTTTCGTAAACCTGGAATTATTTTTATCGCTGTACTGCAACACGGCAGTACCCGCGCCTACCGCCCCGGAAGCATTGGTGCTGGCGGTTTTCCCGTTCATTTCATGACCATATAAAGATTCCAGGTCGCTACCATCTGCATACCGCAGCGAGTCGGCTGTTACCAAGCCGCGCACCATGTACCGACGCAGTAAACTGTCCCATACAATCAACGGAATACTGTCGAGCGTCCAGTTACCTTTATCGCCGAGCCGTTCCCTGGCGAAGTTCACATTACGGATAGCCGTGGTAATACTGTTGTCTTGCGGAACAAAAAAGGTCACCTGCTGACTTTTGAGCGTATCGGTAAGCTTTACGCGGTCTATCAGTAACAGCAGGGTATCGTACAATCCGCCCTGTTGTTTGAGAAAATCATAGGTACTCACTTTCACTTCCGATAAAGGCTTGGCATTCCGGTAATCCTGCATTCCCTTTTCGCAGGCAAAGCAAGCCGTGATGACCAGTAGTATTAAATATTTTTTCATGGCAGTGATTTGTTATTTCCAGAAAGAGTTTTGAACCAGTGCGCTGTTGTTGGCCAGCGCTTCCTGCGACAATGGCCAGAATGCGGCGCCCCTGTCTACATCCGCCTGTGTAAGCCTGGTATACTGCGGGATCTTTTTAAAATGTACCAGGTCGTACCAGTACCATCCTTCTCCCATCAGTTCCCTTCTGCGTTCCAGTAAAATGGCATCCAGCAATTCCTGCCCTGCCATAGACACATTTACATTCTTCAACGCGCGGCTGTTACGGATCTGGTTCAGGTCTTTCTGCGCTTCATTGGTTTGTCCTAATCTTGCTTTTGCTTCCGCACGCAGGAGATACAACTCCTCATACCGGAATACGATAATACAGGAAGAATACATTTTCAATACGGGGTCTTTTACCGCACCATCGATTTGCTTCACTTTAAAGAAGATGGGATAGGCGTCTTCCATTTTTGTGAAGAAGTAGGTGGGCCGTTGCTCCCGGGGTTCGCTATAGATCTTCAGTACACTGTCTTTGGGAACATAAATTTCAGATTCTCTTTTTGGAATATAAGGTTCACGAAGGGTCCAGTCTTCCAGCTGACCGGTAGAAGATATTTCCGCATGATCGAAGTTCATATCTACCTGGAATATATTGGCGCCTATACGACCGCGGAAAGCGCCATTAAGCGCCGTGAGATCGTTCAGATTTACAAAGCCGTAGCCGGTATTCGACTGGTTATTAATAACAGTATTGGCATAATCGAGCGACTTATCATACTCTCCTTTCCAGTTATAAATATGCGCCAGCAGTGTATATGCCATTCCTTTGGTAGCGGTAATGGAAATGTGATGTGATTCGCCCTGCCCCCGGTAATCTCCCTGCTGTTCGGGTGATTTGCCATTGTATTTCCAGGGTAAACCGTCAATACAGGATTTGGCTTCTGCTGCTGCATAATCCAGCACCTTTTCCCATTTCTCCCGGGAAATCGTTTTTACTATACCATCAGAGGGAGCGGTTACCAGTGGCACATCTCCCCAGATCCTTACAATATAATAGTAAAGAAACGCGCGGATATAAATAGCCTGCGAACGATCCAGCTTCATCTCGTTTTGCGAATACCGGTAGTCGGTAGTGGTTACCTGCGGTAGTTTTTCTATAGTAAGATTGCATTGTGCAATAGCTGTATAAAATCTTCGCCAGTCGCGCCATTCATCCATTGTGGTGTAACTGGCGTTCAGGTTATTCTCCACTACCGCACGCAGGTCGCCACGCTTGGTTACCTGAAAATCACCAGCCCTGAGTTCTCCATACACCCAGTGTGCATTTTCATTGGCCATTGCAGCGCGCATTAAAGCATAGCAGGCAGACAATCCCGCGCGTGCATCGTTCTTGGTCTGCCACATATTTTCTTCCGTCAGGGCGCGGTGCGAAGGTACATCCAGCATTTTCTTACAGGACAGCATACCTCCGGCCAGCAATAGTATTACCCCAACAACAGCAATATTTCTCATGATCATGTTTTTTAACATCAGAATTGAAAATTGAAGCCCAGTGTAAATGTGCGGGGAGCCGCCCAGTTATAGTATCCTTCGTCATACCCGAAATAGCTTACTGCTTCCGGATCACCACCTTTATACTTCGTCCAGGTAAGCAGGTTATTACCGGTGGCATAAATACGCAGGTACTCTATACCTGAGCGTTTCATCCAGTCCGTTTGCATGTTATAGGCTACTGTTAATGCGCGGAGCTTTACAAAAGAACCGTCTTCAAGGAACAGGGTTTGATTGGGCTGATAGGCATATACGGCGCTCCAGGGATTATACTGTGGTATTTTGCTGTAATCGCCTTCCACTTTAGACCACCAGCTGATTTCCTTAATGGCTTTCGGATCATCGATGGCTTCCCTGTTGGCAAAATCAAAACGGTCGGCCAGGGCCTGGTTGATCACTTTACGGCCAAAGGAATAATTCAGCAGGATATTCACATCCCAGGCGCCGTAGCGGAAGGTATTGGTGAAGCCCCCAGTGGCGGCGGGCGACAGCCGGCCCTTCATTACACGATCACCATCGTTGATATTAAAGTCGCCGTTTAAATCCGTCCATTTGGGATCGCCTTTTTTCAGGGTAACACCCTGGTAGGCCATTTTCTTTCCTGTTTTAGGATTCACAGGCACTTCATCATCGGAGTTATAAATGCCTTCATTCAGGAGCAGCCAGTAGCGGTCAACCGGTTTGCCTACCAGAAAGCGGCGGTTGTTGATCACCAGGTCGGTAAGTCCATCTGGTAATGCCATCAGTTTATTCTGATTGGTGTAAATATTAATGCCGGTGGTCCACTGGAATTTCTTTCCTTTCACTACATCTGCATCAATAGCCAGTTCATAGCCATAGTTGCGGATATCCATGCCGTTCTTTACAATGCCGGTGTAACCTTCTTCTTCCAGTGTAGGTACTTTCAGTACAAGGTTGCGGTCTGTTTTGGTGTATACATCCAATGAAGCGCGCAGGCGGTCGTGGAACAGGCCGATGTCAATACCGCCGTTCAGTTGTTCCACCACCGGCCAGGAAGTGCCCGGCACCACATAACCGCTGGTATAGGCTGCGTTGATCACCGGGAAACCGTTGTAGGTCGACATATTGGGCACACCGTTCCATCCTGCATCCACATTATATACAGGGCCGCCGGTATACATCTGGTCCATCAGCAGCCGGCCTACACGGCCCCAGCTGGCACGCAGGTTCAGGTTACTGAGCCAGGAAGATTCTTTCAGGAAATCTTCCTTATGTACTTTCCACGATGCAGATAAAGTGGGAGATATCAGCCAGCGGTTGTCGTTACCCAGGTAAGAACTGCCATCCCTTCTCACATAAAGGGAAACAAAATATTTCTGATCAAGATTATAACCAATATTGGCATAGAAAGATGCCAGCCTTGACTCTGTAAAATCTTTGGTATTGAACATCAGGCGGAAATTACCAAAGCGGCCCTGCTTCTGATCATCGGTACCCGGCTGGTAGATCTTCACATAATCGCTGGAGCCTTTGTAGGCGCGGCCATAATCATAACGCCATTTATCCCATTGGCCATACTGCCCGAGGGTGATTTCCAGGTGATGTTTTCCGGGGAAGGTTTTGGCAAACTGCAGCGAGTTGTCCAGCACCATCCGCCTGTTCAGCCCATCGTAGTTTGATACATAGCTGTTGCCTTCACCGAGTGCAGTAGGTACAAAAAAATCGCGGAAGTTTTGCCCGTAGTCGATGGCAAAACGCGTGTTCCAGGTGAAGTGCGACAGGAAGCTGTACTTTGCGTTGGCAATGATGCGGGCGGAGTTATTTTTGTTCCGGTTGATGGTATTATCCAGCGCGGTGTAGTAGGCCTGCAGGTAGTCTTTATTGGGCGACAAAGGAGCGTCGTAGTTAAAGAGATAATCCTCATCGCCGGCACGGTCGCGGATAAACTCATTGCGTTTGCGGTTCTGGTTAGCCACCGCAATGTCTGTGGTGAAAATGAGGTTCCTTACCGGCTGAATGTTAATACCGAAATTAACGTCGTAACGTTTAATACCGGTTTTGTCGTATACGCCCTGTTGTGATGCCTGCCCGATACTGAAACGGAAATTGGCATAGGGCGTACCTCCGCTTACAGCAGCCTGGATACCGTTTGTAAACCCATTCCGGAGAAACAGGTCGTCCCAGTTGGCGGGGCCATAGTAGCGGGCCTGCGAGGAATCGGCCAGGTAACGCGGGAAGTTGCGCCATTGCGTTTCATCCGCATATTTTTCGTAGAAAGGCAGGCGGAAATCACTTTCATATCTGCCGTTTACCACATCTACAGCAGGTTTAAGGGCCAAACCGGCGTAAGCATTTACAGATACTTTCATCTGCCCCACCCGGGGCGCTTTGGTAGTGATATTGATAACGCCGTTAGCCGCATTGGGCCCATATTTTGCGCTGGCGGCAAAATCTTTCAGCACTTCAATACTTTCGATATCATTGATATCGATAAAACCCAGCAGGTTGGTTTCTGTTCCCATCCTGTTGAAATCGAACCGCTGAATGTCGTATGCAAATGCGTGCTCCATAATGAGCGGCACTCCATCCACTACATAAGTGGGTTGCGCATAGAACAGGTCGCGGTTGCCCAGCAACAGGGAAGAGGTGCCGCGGATAAACACGCTGTTGCGTTTGCCGGGTTCCGCAGAAGGGATTCGTACATCCACTCCCGTTACCCTTCCTATCAGCATCTGGTCGATACTGGTATAAGGGAGTTTCTTCACTTCATCAACATCCAGCGGGGAAACAGCCCCGCTGACATTGCGTTTCAGGAAGAGTTCATTGTTGGGAAAATACCCAAGCGTGTCCCGCCTGGTAGATGTCACCTTGGAGAATGCAAGTGAATCGGCATTCACACCGGAGGTATCCTTCTTATTTTTAAACAACACATTCTGTGCTTCTGATGAAGTGGTGACCAGGCACATTGCTGCAAAAAAATAAATACCCCTGTGCAGGAAAAAGTAAAAGTATTTCATACATGCAATATTTAGGAATGAGAATCCCAGGGCGTAAAAGAAGCTTTACACCACACAAGTTTTTTTTTGACATGAACGGACATAGGTTTCCCTGTTCCCTCCAGGGAAATGTCACTGTAATTTAGATTTTGGCCTACGACACGGCAACTACAGCACAATATCTGCTACGCAAGATTATGTTGCAGCATAAGCAGGTTGCGACAATAATGTTAACTGTAAAAATATCGCCGTGGGTAGTTAGGGACAGCGTGTGCGCCCGCCAGGATGCATTGAACGTTGAGTCATGGAAACAAAGATTAATTAACGTGAAATTTTCAATCGATCTGTAATTCTGGTTTTCAATACTGTTAGTATTAATGCTCAGTGGGGAAACTACAGCAAACACAGGGTCTTACTGGTCACCA
>JBCNPS010000018.1:0-26842 GCA_039593235.1 Chitinophaga sp.
GCTGTAAAAGCCGGGTACGCCGCCGGTTTGTGAAACGGGCATTTCTTTCAGGGGTGAATCATTGAACCAGCTGGCGCTTTGACCGGGATAGCCTTTCATCTTTATCCGCAGTGTGTCGCCTTCGGAAAGCTGCAGGTTTCCTGACGGCGATATCTCTATATAATCTATCCTGAAAATACTGGTGGCCGAAGGGGCTGGTGGCTGGTTGTAGTAGTAGGTGATATTTTTCGTGTATGTTTCCCCGTTAGGGGTGGTGGCAGTAACGGAATAGGTATTTCTGCCGGTAGCCAGCTCATATTTCACCGCAAAGGTGCCGGTACTGTATACATGTACGGTATCGTTATTGATCCTTACCGTGCAGCCAACACAGGTACGGCCTGCAATAAATTGCCTGGAAGTATTCACATTATTCTGTTCCCTTGAAGGCTGACTGATACGCAGCGTTGCCTGGCTGCTTGCAAAAAAGGGGATACAAATGGCAACAAGAAACGTAGAAAACAACTTAGCTAATAGCGTCATACCCTGTCATCAATATCTTTGAAAGATGGTAAAGATAAGCAGGTGAGGGGAATAGGAAAAAAGCTTTTAGATAAATGCAGCGAAATAAAATATCCCGCTGCATTTATCAATCGCTTACGCCGGTTATTACCAGCTGTATTTATTATCTGCAATCAGTTTGTCCGCAATTCTCCTGCGGGCATCTTTTGCATTAAACGGTTCTGCTTTGGTAAAGCGTTTGAGGCCCAGCAGCATCATACGTTGTTCATCGCCTTCCGCAAAAGCGTTGATGGCATCCTTACCGGATTTATTGATACGGTCGGCTGCATCGTAAATGAAGGTGCGTACAATATCGGCCTGCAGGGAAGCGGCGCTTTCTCCCTTGCTGTTGGTAAGCTTAATGAGACGAAGCAACGCACTTTCTGCCACAAAGGTTTCAATGGCCATATCGGCAATATCCATCAGGATCTCCTGTTCGTTTTCCAGTTTCACCATCAGCTTCTGTGCAGCAGCGCCTGCCGCCATGAGGATGGCTTTCTTGAAGTTAATGATCATCTTCCTTTCTTTACTGAAGGCGCTTTCATCATCATTCCCAAAGTCGGGAATGCTCATCAGTTCCTTCATTACATTCATGGCTGGCGTCATCAGGTCCAGTTTTCCTTTCAGGGCGCGTTTCAGCGTCATATCAAGGGTAAGCAACCGGTTGATTTCATTGGTGCCTTCAAAGATGCGGTTAATGCGGGAATCGCGGTAGGCTTTTGAGATGATGTATTCATCACTGAAACCGTTACCACCGTGAATCTGTACGCCTTCATCCACTACATAATCCAGCACTTCGGAGCCGTTTACTTTCAGGATGGCGCATTCCACTGCATATTCTTCTGCTGCGCCCAGTAAAGCCTCATTGAAAGGCTTACCTTCCGCCAGCAGTTCCTTTTCTTTTTCATCGATCAGTTGTGCGGTGCGGAAAAGCGCTGATTCAGAAGTCCAGGTACGGATAGCCATTTCCGCCAGTTTATGTTTGATAGCGCCGAAATTGGCGATAGGCTGCTTAAACTGTGTACGGGTATTGGCGTATTGTACGGAGGTATTGATACATTTTTTAGCGGCGCCTAATGCGGCGGCGCAAAGTTTCAGGCGGCCTATGTTCAGGATGTTGAAAGCAATGAGGTGGCCTTTACCAATTACGCCCAGCACATTTTCAGCAGGCACTTTGGCATCCTGGAAATAGATCTGCCGGGTAGAAGATCCTTTGATCCCCATTTTATGTTCTTCTGCGCCGAGTGTAAAACCTGGCGTTCCTTTATCCACAATAAAGGCGGTGAATTTATCGCCGTCAATTTTTGCAAACACGGTGAACACATCGGCGAAGCCGGAGTTGGTGATCCAGCTTTTTTGCCCGTTCAGGATATAGTGCTTGCCGTCTTCTGTTAATTTGGCGGTAGTTTTAGCACCCAATGCATCGGAGCCGGAATCAGGCTCTGTAAGGGCATAGGCGCCTTTCATTTCGCCGGTAGCCAGCTTGGGAATATATTTCTGTTTCTGTTCTGCAGTACCAAAATAGAGGATCGGCAAAGAACCGATACCGGTATGGGCGGCCATGGCAACCGAGAAAGAGTGCCCTGCACCCAGTCCTTCGTTGATGATAGTAGCGGTTACAAAATCTTTACCCAATCCACCGTATTCTTCGGGGAAAGAAGCGCCCAGTAGGCCCTGTTCGCCCGCTTTTTCCAGCAGTGAAGGCATCAATCCTTCTTCCAGCTTATCTATCCGCTCTACAACCGGTGTTATTTCTTTACTGATAAACTGGTCTGCCATGTCTTTGATCATCAGCTGCTCTTCCGAAAAATCTTCGGGAGTAAACACTTCCTCAGGAGCACTCTCCTTAACCAGAAATTCGGCGCCTTTGAGCGCAGTCTTATTTTCAACTGTTGCGTCCATGTTACTGTGTTTTTGGTAGTTCTGTAATTTACTGAAAAAAGCATTAAGCAAAACCGGTCACCGGGAGGGATAAACTGGTTCCCCTGATACTTACCTGTTAACTCACTGAATGTAAACCAAATGCGGCATTCCTGTTAAAGGGAACGGATTTTTAACAAAAAATAAATAGGGCCGGCATGTGGTAGAGTACGCCTCTGAGAGGGCCATGGTAGCGCCGTTCAGAGATAAGCCTTATATAAGCCATAGGTAAGCTTTAAATTACCTTTAGATAACCTTTATTTATAAGATATGGCTTACCTAAGGTTTATTATTGTTTCTTTTCTAAGAATCGTATAAGTATACCGGGAAACACCCACCTATGGGCCTTCCGGTTGCCCTGGATAATCCTTTCCATCGTCATTAGGCATTTATTCTGTATCATTGTTCCCCTTTATGCCTGATTTTTATCTGTCATATTTGAAAAGCCGGTTTCATGGCACCGTGGAAGGTGCCGGGGAGGAGCTATTGATCTGTTTACATGGCTTTGGAGAAAGCGCGGCTCATTTTCACCCGCTAACCGCCACACTGGGCGATACCTTTACTTTAGTAGCGCTGGATATGCCCCTGCACGGCAGCACCCATTGGGAAGAGGACCGCGTTTTTGAGAAAAACGACCTGGCAGCCCTGGTGGAAATGATACTGCAACAACATGGAAAGGAACGTTTTTCCCTGTTGGGCTACAGTATGGGAGGGCGCCTTTCCCTGTGCCTGGTGGAAAAAATGGCCGGGCGGATCAACCGCCTCATCATCGCAGCGGGAGATGGACTGAGAAATAACCCCTGGCATATGTTTGTTACCCAAACCGCTGCCGGAAACAGGCTGTTTAAATACAATACATATCATCCCCGGCTGTTTTTTACGTTATTACATACATGGAGGAAACTGGGGTTGCTGAACCAGAGCGTGTATAAGTTTGCGTTGCACCGTATGAATGAACCGGAAAAAAGAGAGTTGGTATACAACGTATGGACCAATTTGCGCCATATGATGCCTGATAAAAGGCAGTGTAAACAATTATTAGGCAAATATAACGTTCTGACTCTCCTGATATTCGGGAAGTACGACCGTGTAATTCCACCTGTACTGGGTACCCGCTTTGCGGATGGTTCTTTTCCCTGCAAAATACTGGTAATGGAAAAAGGGCATCAGCTGATATCCGATCAGCTGGGGCTTATCATCAAAAAAAACCTTTAACCCGGATGTATCTTTTTGTAATTATACTGTTAGTGTTGGCTTTAGGGTATGGCATACTGATGCTATGGTATACCCTGGGCTGGAAACGCCTGAAAAGTTTTTCCCCGGCAGCGCCATCGGCCTGCCATACTGCCGTTACCGTGATCATTCCTGCCCGGAATGAAGCGGCCAACCTGCCGGCCCTGTTAGAGGCGCTGAAACGGCAAACCTATAACCCTGCCTTGCTGGAAGTAATTGTAATAGATGATTTTTCCACAGATGATACTGCCGCTGTAGTGAGCAATTTCCCGGCGGAAAATATCCACCTGCTGGAATTAAAACAATATCTCAATGAAGAAGAACGGTTAAATTCCTTCAAGAAAAAAGCCATAGAAATTGCTATCTCAAAAGCTACCGGCAGCCTTATTGTAACCACGGATGCCGACTGTGTAATGGGCCCGCGCTGGATTGAAACACTGGTACAGTTTTACGAACATCATCAACCTAAATTCATTGCCGCACCGGTGAGCTTCTATAAAGAACATAACTTTTTTAAAAGATTGCAGTCGCTCGATTTCATGACCATGCAGGGCATCACCGGCGCTGCTGCGCAGCTGGCCTCCGGTACCATGTGTAACGGCGCTAACCTCGCCTATGAGAAAAAGGCGTTCCTGGAAGTAGGCGGGTTCACAGGCATCGATAATATTGCTTCCGGCGATGATATGCTGCTGATGTATAAAATTTACAGCGCTTACCCTGATAAGGTGAGTTACCTGAAATGTGAAGACGCAGTAGTGCGCACACTGGCCGTAGATACCTTCAGGGATTTTATGAACCAGCGGATCCGCTGGTCATCGAAGGCAGATAAGTATGAAGATAAGCGGCTTACCTGGGTACTGCTGCTGGTATACCTGTTCAACGCCGGTTTGCTGGCACTGGCGGTAATAGCGGTGTTCCTGCCGGTATGGTGGCCCTGGTTCCTTATTATCATGCTGTTTAAAATAACCCTGGAACTTTATTTCCTGCTTCCTGTGGCGAAGTTTTTTAATAAAACGGAACTGCTGTTATGGTTTATCCCGGGACAGGTATTTCATATTCCTTATATTGTTGTTGCCGGGTGGCTTGGGAAGTTTGGCAGTTATCAGTGGAAAGGCCGGCAGGTTAATTAAATCCTGGTTTCTTTGTCAGATATGCAGCCCTACTGGAAAAAATTATACCGTAATAAAGGTGCAGTGGCCGGTTTACTGGTGATCGCCATTGCGGTGTTTATCAGTATTACCGCTTATTTTATTGCACCGGATCATACGCCCAATGCCAACAGGATGGTACTGGAAATAGAAGGTCAGCACCCGGGATTCCGGATCCATATGCTGGCGGTTTGGAAAGAACAGCCGGTGCAAAAAGCAACTGTTTTTCACCGGTTGCTGTACGGGCAGGAATCTGATTTTACCTGGATCCCCATCCGGGCCTGGCAGTTCAGGGATAGCGTGCTGGTGGTACAACGCTATGTAGATGAATCTACCAGCAGGGACGAAACCTATTCACTGGCAAAAGTTTGGTATGCCGCCCCACCGGATCATCCTTTATCTTCAAAAGCATTACAGGAAAATATACAAAAGGAGCGGATCTTTTCCCGCACCTACTGGCTGGGCACCGACAAATTTGGCCGGGATATCCTGAGCCGGTTGCTGATTGGTACAAGGGTGAGCTTAGGCGTGGGTTGTATTGCCGTAGTCATTTCTCTCAGCATAGGGGTACTGCTGGGCGCTGTTGCCGGTTATTTCAAAGGACGCACCGACGACGTGGTGATGTGGCTGGTAAACGTGGTATGGTCCATGCCAACGCTGCTACTGGTGTTTGCACTCACCCTGGCCCTGGGCAAGGGATTCTGGCAGGTGTTCATTGCCGTAGGACTTACCATGTGGGTAGGCGTGGCCCGGATTATCCGCGGGCAGGTACTGGCCATCCGGGAGCTGGAATATGTAGAAGCCGCCAGGGCATTGGGCTACGGGCATGTACGCATTATTGTCAGGCATATTTTACCGAATATCATGGGACCGGTGATGGTAGTAGCCGCCGGCAACTTTGCCACCGCTATTGTAGTGGAGGCCGGGCTTAGCTTCCTGGGAGTAGGTGTACAGCCGCCGCAGCCTTCCTGGGGACTGATGATCAAAGAGAACTACAATTTCATTATCACCCATAATCCCCTGCTGGCGCTGGCGCCGGGTATAGCCATTATGCTTTTGGTGCTGGCCTTCAACCTGTTAGGCAACGGGCTGAGAGATGCTTTGGATGTGAGAAGTAAAATTTGATTTGTATATTAAAAAAAGCTAATTTCATGCTCCTATAACTGGAAATATGTTATTGAAAACCTGTCTCCCTGCCTTCTTAGCTATTTCATTGCTTACTTTTTCTTCCTGTAAAAAGAAGAAAAAAGATAATCCTGCACCCAATGTACAGGAAGAAACACTGGCTTTTGAGTTGCCTGATGTACAGGTGGGGAAGTATAACATGGCGCAGGACAGCACGTATGCGCTGAAAGTAAATGTGACCAGCAAATTGCCGGACAAAGGGGTAAAGGTAACATTGAATGTAGCCACAGAAACAGGTCTTATTCCTTTGCCGCAGGACGATATAGCGGATATTAAATCAACTCCTTTTACCATTACGCTCCGTCACCTGAAGCCGTTGAAAACATATGAAGTAACTATCAGGCTGGCTTCCCTGGGAAACACCGGCAATGTAACGCCTCCGCAGGTGTTTTATCTCACCAATAAATCCGCAGAATAGCCGGGCGATTAAAATCCGCCTGTCCCGAATCTAAAATTGTGTAGGTTTGCAAGCTCGCAGACAAAGGAATCGTTTATGCAAATTGCTGTTAATGCCGCTTGTTTACGACAGGACATGCCTGCCGATACCGGGAAAGTGGCAACGGAAATAATATTGGCAATGTGCCGGCAGCAGCCAGCCCATCAGTTCACCTTGTTTTTTGACGGGAAAGTACCGTCCGGTCTGAAAGTGCCGGCAAACGTTACCAATGTGGTGTTGCCGCTAAAGGGCAATAAGCCCTGGCACCTGTACTGGTGGCAGGAGTGGCAGCTGGTAAGGGCTATGAAACCTTTCCGGCCGGATCTGTTCCTGGGGCTGGATGGCACTCTCCCTTTACGCAGCAAGATCCCGGCGGCATTGCTGCTGAGAGATCTTTCGTTTTTGCGCGATGCCGGCTTGCAGGCGGCTGCGCAGCAGCGGTCGCTTAAAAAGAATATCACGAAATACCTGGACCGGGCAAGGCGTATAGCCGTACTATCGGACGCCGCACAGGAAGAGCTGTTGCGTTATGCACCTGGTGTAAAAGATAAACTGATCCGGCTGGAAACAGGTATCAGCGAGTTTTACAGGCCGCTGGACTGGGAGGAGCGGGAAACAGTGAAAAGGGCTTTTGCGGGAGGCGCGGAATATTTCCTGGTAACAGGTAGCCTGCATCCCCGGAATAATATTATACCCGTGCTGAAAGCCTTTTCGGCATTGAAGAAACGGCAACGCAGCAATATAAAGCTGGTACTGGCAGGAAGGGTAACGCCGGCAGGCGCAGAAATTGCCGCCGCTTTACAGAGTTATAAGTTCCGGCAGGATGTGGTATGTATAGCCGATGCGGATGAAGAAACACTGGCCCGGCTTACCGGTGGCGCTTATGCTCTCGTATATCCGTCGAGGTTTGAAGGACTGGCCTTACCCATATATGCCGCCCTGCGATGCGAGGTACCGGTGATTGCACTGGAGGGAGCGGCTGCCCGGGAAGCTGGCGGGGATGCGGTATTATACGCTGACCCGGCGAGTTTGGATGATCTGTCGGAAAAAATGAGTCTTTTATATAAAGATGAACAATTAAGATCCCGTTTGCTGGCTAAGATCCCTGCAGCGAAGCCTTTCAGCAGCTGGGAGCATGCAGCGGAACAGTGGTGGGGGCAGCTCACCGGCACTGGTTTTTCTAAAATCAGCAAATGATGGCTATTTTTGCGCTTTAATTGAAAATCATGAGTAAAGTATCTACCATAAAGATCCAGGTTGGACTGGACGATCAGAAAGTGCCCGAGTCGATAGAATGGAGCGCTACAGACAACAAAGAAGACCGGATGATCAAGGCCAAAGGGATGATCGTATCTTTCTGGGACCCGGCGGAAAAGGCCGCGCTGCGTATTGACCTGTGGACAAAAGACATGATGGTGGATGAAATGGCCGACTTCTTTTTCCAGACCATGATGACCATGGCCGATACCTACGGAAGGGCTACTCCCTATAAAGACCAGGCAGACGATATGCGTGCTTTTGCCAAAGATTTCTTTAAGAAGTTCCAGGACAAACAAGCTGCCGAAGAAGCAGGAAAATAATCCATTAAACCTAACCATATGTCATTAGAATTAAACATCAACGCAGAAATCAAAGCTGCGATGCTGGGTAAAAAGGAAGCAGACCTGCGTGCATTGCGTGCCATTAAAGCCGCCATCCTGGTAGCTAAAACAGCCGAAGGCGCCAGCGGTGAGCTTACAGAAGCAGATGAGTCTAAACTGTTACAGAAGCTTGCCAAGCAAAGAAAAGATTCCCTGGAAATTTTCCGTGCCCAGAACCGTGAAGACCTTGCCGTGAAAGAAGAAGAGGAGCTGGTAGTGATTGAACGTTTTCTTCCGAAACAAATGGATGAAGCCGAATTACGTACAGCCATTACTGATATTATTGCTTCCACCGGCGCCAGTTCACCCGCCGATATGGGTAAAGTAATGGGCGTTGCCACCAAACAATTGGCCGGTAAAGCAGATGGAAAAGCCATTTCAGCCCTGGTGAAAGAGCTGCTTACTAAATAGTGCTGTCTGGTATTTAACTGGTTGATAAGTGGACAATGGGCAGATAAACATCTCCCTGAAAACAAAAAAATCAGGTAGTTAAATACCAGATTCCCTATATTTCTATCATGCCTATAGATATTATTTTTGCTATCATCATGGTTTTTGCCATTTACCGGGGATACACCCGGGGGTTGATAGTAGCCTTATTTTCGCTGGTAGCCGCTATATTAGGACTGGCGGCAGCCCTGAAACTAACCGCAATTACCGCATTATATGTACAGGAACACTGGGAAATGCATTCCCGCTGGTTGCCTGTGATCTGTTTCGTATGCCTGTTCCTGGGAGTAATACTGCTCGTGAGGTTAGGGGCCGGTGCGTTACAGAAATTAGTGGAACTGGTAATGTTGGGCTGGCTGAATAAACTCGGCGGAATCCTGTTGTATAGCGTTATATTTATAATAATTTACAGTGTTGTGCTGTGGATGGCCAACCAGGTATACTGGCTGAGCCCTGAAACAAAGCTTCAGTCTGTGGTATATCCTTATATAGAGAATATTGGCCCGTGGGTATTGGATCATATGGGAAGTGTGATCCCGGTTTTTAAGAATATGTTCACCGAACTGCAGTCTTTTTTTGAGCAGGCAGCCCGGCATATTCAACCTGGATAACTCGTTTCAAAGATTATTTAGATTAATAAAAAGAATTATTTTAGCGTAAAATTGACTTTCAAGATTTGGCAATGGATTACGAAATCAAAACACAGGGTAAGTTTAATTTTATAGAAGAAGGAGAAGGAGAACCGCTGGTATTATTGCATGGACTTTTTGGTGCTTTGAGCAATTTCTCGCACATGATCGAATATTTCCGGCAATATAACAAGGTTGTGATCCCGATGTTACCCCTGTATGATTTAAACATCCTGGAAACATCGGTAGGCGGCCTGGCCAAATACGTACATAAGTTTATTGAAGCCAGGGGGTATAGAAATGTACACCTGCTGGGCAATTCACTTGGAGGTCACGTGGCCCTTGTATACCTGTTGAAACATCCCGAAGCACCCGTAAAATCCCTGATCCTTACCGGCAGCTCAGGCCTGTTCGAAAACGGAATGGGCGAAACCTATCCTAAACGCGGCGACTATGAGTACATCCGCAAAAAAGCAGAACTTACTTTCTATGATCCGAAAATAGCTACCAAAGAACTGGTAGACGAAATGTTTGAGATAGTGAACAACCGCCTGAAAGTGATCAAGATCATTACACTGGCAAAATCAGCCATCCGCCACAATCTTGGAGATGAACTGAAAGATATCCAGCAACCCACCTTACTGATATGGGGCCAGAATGATACGGTTACACCTCCTATGGTTGGCGAAGAATTTAAAAAACTGATACCTAATTCTGAACTGCAGTTTATTGATAAATGCGGACACGCTCCTATGATGGAAGTACCTGAACAATTCAATGAAATCCTGCACGCTTTCCTGGAGAAACTAAAGCTTCAACCTGCCAGTTAAACCGGCGCCTTCAAGGCAGCTCTGCAACTGTACTCACAGGTGCAGTGACTTCGCGTACATGTAATTTCTTTTTCTATTGGCATATTCTTTACTATTATTGTATCAGAATACGCTAACATGATCGCCAGAGAACTCATATCTTCAGTACCTGTTCTGCATCCATCGGATTCAGGAACAAAGGCACTGCGCCTGATGAACGAATACCATCTGACGCAGCTGCCAATGGTAGTAGATAGCAAATACCTGGCCCTGGTGGAGGAAGATGATATCATGGATCTCGAAGATCCGGATGTACCCCTGGAATCTATGGAGTACAGCAGTACCCGCCCGGCTGTCATGGAATACGCTCATCTCTTTGAAGCACTCAAACTTTTTTACGATTTCAGATTGTCGGCCCTCCCGGTGGTGAACAAGGAAAATGAATACCTCGGTATCATTACCAAGGATAACCTCCTGGCAGCTTTGGCAAGATATAACGGGGTGAAGGAACCCGGCGGTATCGTGGCTTTTGAAGTGGACCCGCGCGATTACGCCCTCAGCGAAATTGCACGCATTGCCGAATCAAATGATGTTACACTCCTGAGTGTAAACACCATCACCAATCCTGTTACCGGTAAGCTGGAAGTAGTACTCAAAACAAACCGGCAGGAACTGCAGGGCCTTGTAGCCACTTTCGAACGCTTTAACTACGTCATCAAATACATCTTCGCCGAAGAACAGGAAGAAGAAGTACTGAAGAAAAACTACGACCTGCTGATGAACTACATCGGCATGTAAAGCGGATTTTGTCTGACTCCGGATTTTGATGATTACGCTGATTACGCTGATTTGATTACTTTAGATTTAAAAGGATTTGGGGAGATTTAAGCGGAAGTATTCGCCTAAATCTCCCCAAATCTTTTATAAAATCATTACAAAATCAAATCAGCGTAATCAGCGTAATCATCAAAATCCGGAGTCAGACAAAATCCGCGTAAGACAAAATCCGCTATATTTGAGTATTGTCAACGCTTTTAAATGTTTCAAGGACCTACATGCTGAGATGCTGTTACTACCTGCTGGCCCTTGTATGCCTGTTGGGGATGGTGATACCGGAAAATGCTGAAGGCCAGTCGGCGCCCGTAACGGATACCAGCTACCTGGTAGTGCGTAATATCCTTGTTTCCGGTAATAAGAAAACCCGGACTTCCATCATCCTCCGGGAAATAAGCACGGTACCCGGAGATACCATTTACCTGCGGGACCTCGCCAACACCCTTGAAGAAAGACGCAAACAACTGCTCAATACCTCCCTTTTTCTCAATGTTACCGCCAATGTAAAGAACTGGAACAGTAATGAAGCCGACCTGGTATTTGAAGTATGGGAACGCTGGTACACCTTTGCCTACCCCATTTTTAAACTGGCCGATCGCAACTTTAACCAGTGGTGGGTGGAAAAGAATCACAGCCTTGACCGTATTAATTTAGGAGTAAGCGGCACCCAGGAAAACCTTACCGGCCGCAACGATGAGCTGAATGCCGCCCTGCAGTTCGGTTACACCCAACGGTTCGCATTGCAGTACAACGTACCTTATATTGATAAGCATTTCCGTCACGGCCTCGGTATTATCGCCTCCTATAACCGTAACCGTGAGGTGAACGACAGCACCAGTAACAACAAACAACAGTTTTTCCGGAAAGATGATTTCCTGCGGCAGGTATATTTGATAGGGCTTAACTACAGCTACCGCCGGGCCATTAATGCCCGGCACCAGGTGTTTGTAAATTATAATTATGAGAAAGTAGCGGATTCTGTGGCCATTATTAATCCCAATTACCTCGGGAAAGGCCGCACCAATGTACGTTTTATCGATATCACCTACCGTTTTACCTATATTAAGGCAGATAGCTGGGTATATCCCCTCAAGGGATTCCGGTTACAGGCAGAGGTGGGCAAAAGAGGAATAGGACCATGGAATGATGTGGATGATGTGCACTTCCGGCTTAATATGGCCAAATACTGGCAGTTGCGGCCCAAAACCTTTGCAGCGCTGGGCATCCGCAGTGCGGCAAAGCTTTCTAATGAACAGCCGTATATTAACCAGCAGGCGCTGGGCTACCGGGACGATTACCTGCGCGGACTGGAATATTACGTGATAGACGGCACCAGCTTCGCCATTCTTAAATCCACGCTGCGGCAGGAACTGGTTTCTTTTAAGGTAAAGCTGCCCATTGTTCCGAAAAAATTTAATACCGTTCCCGTGCGCATCTTTGCCAAAGCCTTTGGCGACGGCGGTTACGCCTATAATAAATTTCCGGGCAACAGCTTCCTGAACAACCGCTTCCTTTATACCGGCGGTATCGGGCTGGATATCGTTTCCTTCTATGATACCTGCCTGCGGATCGAATACAGCTTTAACCAGTTAGGGCAAAAAGGACTATTTTTACACACGAGCGTGGATATGTAGCACTTCAGAGCCGATCGTTAAAAGCTTAAAAAAATATGCAGGTAGCACTTTATAGCAGGGGATTTATTACAGAAGATATTTCAAACATCCGCTTGTTGCTGGAGGAATTGAAGCGGGCAGAAATAACTGCCATTATATACGAGCCTTTTTTTCTTACCCTGCAGCAACACATTCCTTTCGATACCACACCAACACTGTTTTCCTGTGCGGAAGACCTGCCGGGTAAGATCGACTTCCTCGTGAGCCTTGGCGGAGACGGTACCCTGCTGGATACAGTTTGCTATGTGCGCGATACCAATATTCCCGTGATCGGGATCAATTTTGGCCGTCTCGGCTTCCTGGCCAGTATTGGTAAAGACGAGATCCATGCACTGGTACAGGCGCTGCTGAACCGCACCTATGTGGTAGACCAGCGGTCGCTGCTTCACCTTGATGCCAATGTTCCCTTATTTGGCGATGTGCCTTACGCACTCAACGAATTTACGATCCATAAAAAGGATACCTCGGCCATGGTAAAGATCCATACTTACCTGAACGGGGAATTTCTGAACACTTACTGGGCAGATGGCCTGATTGTAGCCACCCCCACCGGGTCTACAGGATATTCCCTCAGCTGTGGCGGCCCCATCGTGTTCCCCGATGCAGGCAACTTCGTGATCACCCCCGTGGCGCCTCATAACCTGAATGTAAGGCCTATTATTGTGCCTAATGATAATATCATTTCCTTTGAAGTGGAAGGCCGCAGCGACCAGTTTCTCTGTACCCTCGACAGCCGTATGGAAACCATTGATAACCGGGTACAGCTGGCTATCAAAAAAGAACAATTTAAACTAAGCCTGCTCAGGCTGGACGACAGCAACTTCCTGCATACCCTGCGTAACAAATTACTCTGGGGAATTGATGCCCGGAATATGATTAAAATATAGAATTGTAAAATATATTGTTACATTTACAAATATATTGCCTGCTGATTGTAATATAAATTATGCCCCGTGAAGCATGCATCCGCCAAATAAGTAAGCATAATCATCAGCTATACATTAAATAAATCCGGCATTTTAGCGTTTAAGTAGAACTGATTTATGCTGAAACCTTTTCAATATTCCCAATACATCGTTTTTTTATTGCTGGTATCGGCAGGGTGTTTGTTTTCCGGACGTGCTGCTGCACAGAATGAACTGCAATATGTGGGGGAGTTGGGCTTTTCCGTGGGAGGGGCGCAGTATTTCGGGGACCTGAACACCCGGGGGGCTTTGAATACCCTGAAACCCGCTGTGGGTATTTACTACCGTAAATACATGAACGATTACGTGGGGATCCGCGCCCATGCCCGGTTTATGCAGCTGGGTTATTCCGATGTGTACAATAAGAACGAGTTCCAGCAACGGCGGAACCTCAGTTTCAATACTAACCTGTTTGAGTTGTCGCTCCAGGGCGATTTCAATTTTTTCCGTTTTGAGCCCGGCAGCTTATACGAGCGTTTCTCGCCTTACCTTACCGGTGGCGCCAGCATTTTCCATTATAACCCGTATGCTTATCTCGACGGGGTAAAATATTATTTGCAGCCGCTGGGTACAGAAGGGCAGGGAACTGCCCTGTATCCTGAAAGGAAGCCTTACAGCCTGGTTTCCTATGCCTGGCTGATAGGGGGTGGTTTCAAATATAATATTTCCAAAAAAGTGAATGTGGGCCTGGAAGCGCTGTACCGGTTCACCCAAACGGATTACCTGGACGATGTAAGCACTACTTACGCCGGTCCGGCTGCATTTCCGGCGCTTCCAAACGGGCAGCCCACGGTGGCGGCGCAGCTGCAGGACAGGTCGTCTGTAAAAGGCAGCCCGATCGGGGTGATGGGGCGGCAGCGGGGGAACAGCCGGGATAAGGACCAGTTCGTTACTATTGAATTAACGATCAGTATCCTTTTTACTTCTTACAACTGTAAGTTTTAAAATAAAAAATACTTTCTGCGGGTGGCCTTTCCGTACCTGCCAACCGCCATGATAAGTCTCCGAATTTGCTAAAATCCCCACTGGTATTGACTCCGCTGTTAAAACTACGTTAAAACACCTTCCCGGGCTTTGCCAAAAAAGTCATTACTCTATTTTTGTATCTTTGCACCCTTTTAGTAGATCTGTTATAATCTGTTATAATACGCCTGACACAAATGAGCTTGAAGGAAAAATTGGACTTACAACGGTTGCCGCGCCATATAGCCATTATTATGGACGGGAACGGCCGTTGGGCAAAGGAGCGGGGACAAGACAGGCTGTACGGGCACCACGAAGGGGTGGAAAGTGTGCGTAACATAGTGACTACCTGTGCAGAACTGGGGATAGGTTACCTGACCCTATACGCGTTTTCTACCGAAAACTGGGACCGTCCCGTTTACGAAGTTAATGGCATCATGGAATTGCTCGTAAACACTATCCGTATGGAGGTGAATACGTTATCAAAAAATAATATCCGGCTGAGCGTAATTGGCGACATGGAAATGCTGCCTCCCCAATGCCAGCGGGAAATGGAAGAGGCTATTGCCTTAACCAGCCAGAATACCGGCCTCAATCTCATTATGGCTCTCAGCTACAGTGCAAGGTGGGAAATCGTGAATGCAGCCAGGAAAATAGCCCTGGATGTGAAAAATGGAGCCCTGGACCCGGCAGCTGTAACGCCTGAGATATGGGAAAAATATCTCTGTACAGCCGGCCTGCCGGACCCTGAATTAATGATTCGTACCAGTGGAGAATGCAGGATCAGTAACTTCCTACTATATCAGCTGGCCTATGCGGAACTGTATTTTACAGATACCCGGTGGCCGGACTTCCGCAATGAACATCTTTACCAAGCCATCTTAAATTACCAAACCAGAGAACGGCGCTTTGGCAAAACAAGCGAACAAATTCAGCAGAATGAAGAAATTATTTCCTAAGGGCCTTCTGGCTATAGCATTATGTTGCAGTGCAGGCATTCGTGTATCCGCTCAGCAAAAAGATACCGTGCCTCCTACGCAACCACCTGCTAATCCGCCGGCCGTTTCTCCTATTAACACAGGCGTCCCGCAACAGTATGAAATTGCCGAAATTACGGTTGCAGGTACCCAATACCTGGATAAATCACTGCTGTTGTCGCTCTCAGGCCTCAATGTCGGAGATAAAGTTACTTATCCCGGTGGCGACCAGTTCACAAAGGCAATTCAGAGCTTATGGTCGCAAAGACTCTTTGCCGACGTAACCATTTATGTAACCAAAATAGAAGACAATAAGATCTGGCTGGAAATAGGACTAACGGAAATGCCCCGTATGTCTACATTCGCTTTTAAGGGAATCAAAAAAACAGAAGCAGATGATATTACCACCAAAGCCGGTTTGCGTAAGGGAAATGTGATCACACAAGCCCTGAAACAAAACGTGATCGGTGTTGTACATAAATTTTATGCAGATAAAGGATTCGGAAATGCCACCGTTAAAATCGAGGAAAGGAGCGATACCGGCCAGGTAAACTCCAAACACCTCATCTTTAATGTTAACAAAGGCAGTAAAGTACGTATCCAGGACATCAATATCGTAGGTAATGAAAATATAGCCGACGCCAGGATCAAGAAGAAAATGAAAGGGACCAAAGAAAAGTCCCGTTTCACGATTCACCCGGATATGGAACACGTATACGTGGATTCCCTGGCCCAACCGGACGATTTCTGGCAAACCTACGGCTTCCTGCAGCCTACCCGCGCATTTGAAAAGCTGGACCCTTATTTCCGCTTTAAACTGTTCAGCTCTGCCAAGTTCAACGAAAATAAATACCTCGAAGATAAAGGTAAAGTGATAGGTCTTTATAACTCCAAAGGTTACCGTGATGCGGTGATTGTAAGAGATACCACCTATAAAACCCATTCACAGAACCTGAATGTGGACATGCAGATCTCCGAGGGTAAAAAATATTATTTCGGTGATATTACCTGGAAAGGAAATACCCGTTATTCCGACTCGGTACTGACCCGTATCCTGGGTATCAAAAAAGGAGATATCTATAACCTGGAACTGCTGGAAAAAAGAATTGGTAAACAAATGTCACAGGAAGGCGGCGATATCAGCGGCTATTACATGGACTATGGCTACCTGTTTTTCCAGATCGACCCGGTGGAAATCGGTATCCGTGGCGATACCATTGATTACGAGATCCGTTTGCGTGAAGGACCGCAGGCTACCATCAAGGAAGTGCGTATAGCCGGTAACGAAAAAACCAACGAACACGTAATCCGCCGTGAGCTCCGCACCATTCCCGGTGAAAAGTTCAGTCGCCAGGACCTGATCCGTTCCAACCGTGAAATTGCCAACCTCGGCTTCTTCAACCCGGAAAAAATTGGTATGAACCCTGTGCCAAATGTACAGGATGGTACCGTGGATATTGATTACACCGTGGAAGAAAAAGCGAACGACCAGCTGGAACTCTCTGCCGGTTGGGGTGGTTATATCGGTTTAACCGGTACGCTTGGTGTTACGTTCAATAACTTCTCCCTGCGTAATATTTTCAAAAAAGAAACCTGGGATCCGCTGCCAAGCGGCGACGGACAAAAACTGTCTGTTCGTGTATCTTCCAACGGTAAGGCTTACCGCTCCTATAACTTCTCCTTCACCGAACCGTGGTTAGGTGGTAAAAAAAGGAACCAGTTTTCCGTAAGTCTTTACAGCAGTTACCAGAATCCTTACGCCTATAATGATTATTACAGGCTTCCCGGTGATACTACCACATCAACGGATGGTCACTTTAAAGTGTTGGGCGCTTCCGTATCATTGGGTAAACAGCTGAAATGGCCGGACGATTATTTCACGCTGATCTACTCTGTAAACTATCAGCAGTATAAACTGAAGAACTATAACTATTT
This sequence comes from Chitinophaga sp., assembly GCA_039593235.1. Taxonomy (GTDB): domain Bacteria; phylum Bacteroidota; class Bacteroidia; order Chitinophagales; family Chitinophagaceae; genus Chitinophaga. The sequence continues at coordinate 17,335 of JBCNPS010000018.1, forward strand.
CGGTATCCCGGGATTTGAAAGCGGTACATCAAACAACATCAACATCAAACTGACGTTGTCCCGTTCTTCTGTGGATCAGCAGATCTTCCCACGCAGCGGTTCCAACTTCATGGTATCTGCGCAGTACACGCCGCCGTATTCCCTGTTTAATCCCGACAAGGATTACTCCAAGGAATCTGCTTCCCAGCAGTTCAATTTCATTGAGTACCAGAAATACCGCTTCAATGCAGAATGGTATGTGCCTTTGAGCCGTCCGATGGGTAGCGACAATAAAACTTTTGTATTGAAAGTAGCCGCGAAATTTGGTTATATTGGCCGTTACAACAACCGTACAACCCTGTCGCCTTTCGGCCGGTTTGAAATGGGTGGTGATGGTTTGAGTAACTTTGCGATCTACGACCGTGATATCATCTCCCAGAGAGGTTACCCGGTGTATTACACTTCCGATCCGAGCATCAATCCTGAAAACGGTCAGCCTGCCAACTATTCCGGCTTCACTGTATTCAATAAGTATGTGATGGAACTGCGGTATCCGTTCAGTTTAAATCCCAGCTCCACCATCTTTGGTTTGGCTTTCCTGGAAGCGGCCAACGGTTACAAGGATCTGAATGAATACAACCCGTTCAGATTACGCCGTTCCGCTGGTATTGGTATGCGTTTTTACCTGCCGATGTTTGGATTGCTCGGGTTTGACTATGGTATCGGGTTTGACCGTTTGCAACCAGGCGGTGGTTTGAAAGATGCTGCTAAGTTTACGTTTATGCTTGGCTTCGAACCAGAATAATGTGGAAAATAATTATATATTGCAAGTTTAACCGTCATTGGGTTTTGCAAAAAATTATTGTAGCATGAAAAAATTATTTATTACAGCCGCTATTGTGCTGGCTATGGGCGGTGCAGCAAGTGCACAGCGCTATTGCGTGATAGATACAAAATATATCCTGGAAAGCATTCCGGAGTACAAGGAGTCGCAGAAGAAACTGGATGCAGTGGCGGAGCAATGGCAGAAAGAGATTGATGCCAAATTCCAGGAAGTGGATAAGATGTACAAGTCGTACCAGGCGGAACAGGTAATGCTCACAGAAGAACTGAAGCGTAAAAGGGAGGATGAAATAGTGGCGCGCGAAAAAGAGGCAAAGGATTTGCAGAAGAAGCGTTTCGGTTACGAAGGTGATCTTTTCAAGAAAAGGGAAGAACTGGTAAAGCCTATCCAGGACAGGATCTACAATGCGGTGCAGAAGCTTTCTGCCAGCAGGATGTATGATTTTGTACTAGATAAGGCGGCAGGCGCCACCGTTATATTTTCTGATCCCAAACTGGATAAAAGCGAAGAAATCCTGAAATCTTTGGGTGTCAAGAAGTAACTCCGTACCTATTTTTTAACTATAAGTATTAAAATTTTTTTAAACACAGACAACATCATGAAGAAGTACGTAATTATTGCTTTTGTGGCGGTTACCGGTTTGTTCAGCGTGAATGCAATGGCACAATCCAAAGTAGCGCATATCAATGCACAGGCGCTGGTAGCCAGTATGCCGGAAGCCAAGAAGGCAGAAACTGATCTGCAAACTTTTGCACAGGGACTGGAAGGTGATGGGAAAGCACTGGTAGATGAGTATACGAAGAAAATGAAGGAATTTGATGATAAAGCGGCCACTATGACCGATAATATGAAAGAAATCAAAGGTCGTGAAATCCAGGATGCCCAGAAACGTATCCAGGATTACCGTGAAGGCGCTGAACAGAAAGTACAGGCTAAACAGCAGGAACTGCTGAAACCCATCTACGATAAAGCCCGTAAGGCCATTGAAGATGTGGCAAAGGAAAAAGGTTACAACTATGTGATCGACAGTTCTGCCGGTATGCTGCTGGTTTCCCCGGCTGCAGACGATATCCTGGCTGCTGTAAAGACTAAACTGGGCGTTAAATAATTAATATTTTTAATGTTAAAAGTGGAATGTGGTGTAAGCTGCATTCCACTTTTACATTTAAGAATTAGTATTTTAATTTGCTTTTCAAAAATTTTCTGCTACCTTTGCCTTCCGTTTTAAAAAATACAATCCTTTAATCCGGGAGTTTTAGTATAGTACAGGTAAAAACAAAAAAAAGAAATGAAACGTACTTTTCAACCGCATAACAGACGCAGAAAGAGCGTTCACGGCTTCAGAAAGAGAATGGAAACTGCTAATGGCCGTAAGGTATTGGCTTCCCGCAGAGCAAAAGGTCGTAAGAAGCTGACTGTTTCTGACGAGCGTAAGCTGAAATAATTAGTAGCTAAATACTATTTGCCATAAAAACTTATTCTTTTAGCAAGGAAGAAAGGTTAAAAAGCAGAAAACTTATTGAAACGCTTTTTCGTGAAGGAAAAGCGTTTTCTGTTTTTCCCTACCGGGTTGTTTATATGCCGCTGAAAGAAGCGGGTAAATATCCCGTGCAGGTAGGCTTTAGCGCCACTACCCGCCGGTTTCCCCATGCGGTAGACCGGAACCGCATCAAACGCCTGGGCCGCGAAGCCTGGCGGCTCCAGAAGGAGGAATTGTACCACCATCTCCGGTCGGAATCAAGGCAGCTCGCTGTTTTCCTCATCTATACCGATAAAAAAATCGCTGATTTTTCTACCCTGAAAGACAAAATTTCGGTAATTTTAAAGAAGCTGCAAACCAGCGTTTAGCACCCGCAGTTAGCTTTGGCTGATGGCAGCGAAACCGGTGTTCAACATGCCGTTGAATAAACCACTATTTTTTACTGGCAAAAAGCTGACTGCTAAAAAGCTGCTTATGAACCGTGTTGTGCGCTGGCTTAGTTTTCCTTTTATCTTCCTGATAAAAATTTATCAATGGTTTATCTCGCCCCTCCTGGGCAGTAAATGCCGTTATACACCCACCTGCTCACAGTACGGGCTGGAAGCATTTAAAAAATATGGCCCCTTTAAGGGCGGCTATCTCACCATAAAGCGTATCTTGTCGTGCCACCCCTGGGGGGGGCATGGATATGACCCGGTGCCGTAACCATCAACATTGCCAACTAACATCATTCATCTTATACACTCGTTGCATGCGTGCATTTTTCAATAAAAGAAAGAAACTGACAGCAGCATTGCTGTTGATTATCACCGCCGCAGGGATCTTCGCTTTCAATGAAAACGATAAATATTTCCAGATAGCCAAGAACCTGGACATATTTGCCGCTTTCTACCGGGAGTTGAATACTTACTATGTAGATGATCTACCCCCTGAAAAAGTGATGCGGAAAGGTATTGAGGCCATGCTGGAAGAAACAGACCCTTTTACTGATTTCGTTTCCGAAGAAAACCTGGACGACCTTAAATTCATGGCTACCGGCAAATACGGCGGGGTAGGCGCTTCCATCAACACCAATGGTGAATGGACCGCCATCACAGATGTGTACGAAGGCAGCCCCATGGACAAGGCCGGTGTAAAACCAGGCGATATCATTGTGAGCATGAATGGCCAATCCAGCAAAAATGTAGCCCAGGAAGACATTAGCCGGCAGTTGAAAGGCGCGGCAGGAACCCCGCTGGATATGGTGTTCCGTAACCCGGTAACCGGCGCTGAAACCCCTAAAAAGATCATCCGCGAGGAAATTAATGTAAAAGCCGTAAGCTATGCCGGCATCCTGAAAAATGATATCGGCTATATTAAAATGACCCAGTTCACCGAAAACAGCGGCGCCATGGTACGCCAGGCGGTGGAACAACTGAAGCGAACCAACCCCGCCTTAAAAGGAATGATACTGGACCTGCGCGGCAACCCTGGCGGCTTACTGGATGAAGCCGTTGTAGTAGCCAACATTTTTGTTGATAAAAATAAACTCATTGTCAGCACCAAAGGAAAAGTGAAGAACTGGGATCGCAATTATGAAACTTCCGAACAGCCGGTAGATCTTCATATGCCGCTAACCGTACTTACCAATCATTCCTCTGCCTCCGCCGCTGAAATAGTAGCCGGCAGCATCCAGGACCTCGACCGGGGGCTGGTGATAGGACAACGCTCCTATGGAAAAGGATTGGTGCAAACCACCCGGCAGCTGCCCTATAATACCAAACTGAAAGTAACTACCGCTAAATACTATACGCCAAGTGGGCGTTGTATCCAGGCCATCGACTATTCGCACCGTAACGATGATGGCAGTGTGGACTATGTGCCGGATTCCCTGCGTAAATCATTTACCACCGCAGGTGGCCGTGCAGTAAAAGATGGCGGCGGTATTGAACCGGATGCAAAGGTAGATCCTACCTACATCAGCCAGGTAGCTATTACGCTGCTTCGTAAACAATTCATCTTCGATTACGCCACCAGCTATTATTACAATCATCCGAAAATAGCTCCTGCAGGGTCTTTTGCGCTATCGGAAAGCGACTTCGAAGATTTTGAACATTATCTCGACAATAAAGATTACAGCTATAAAACACGTAGCGAGGAAGCCCTCGACTCTTTCAAAAGCACGGCAAAGAAAGAGAAATACTATGATGCTATTGCGAAAGAGCTGGAAACGCTGGAAACAAAAATGAAGCACGATAAAAAACAGGACCTGCTGAAGAATAAAACAGAGATAAAGCGGTTACTGGAAGAAGAAATCGTAAACCGGTATTACCTGCAGAGGGGCCGTATCATCAAGTCGCTGGAATGGGACAACGAGGTAAACACCGCAGCCGATCTGCTGCATAACCCGTCAAAATATAAACAGCTGCTTGCAGCGGCAAAGTAATAGTCCGTATCCCGGTATAAATTATTTTCAATGAAGCCTGCAAATAAACCCCGGCATTCGCCGGGATTTGTTTGCAGGCTTCATTGTTCTCTTCATATAAATTATGAATTACGGGAGAATAATTATATTTTGAGATTCCAGTGAATAATAAACTATATCATTTCTCAATTTAAATGGGTTATCATGCCAGTAAATTCCAATGAAGACTCTCGCCGGAGTTTCATCAGTAAATTTGCCAAAGGAGTAGTAGGTGCATCATTGCTGCCAAATATCCTGACCGCAGCTGATAAACAAAGAAACATCCAGTCACTTTCCCGCCTGAAAGAAAAATACAGTGCCAACGACCAGATACAGATAGCGCTGATAGGCGCCGGTGGTATGGGAACAGCAGATGCCAATACGGCGATCACTGTGCCTGGTGTAAAGCTGATAGCCGCCTGTGATTTATACGATGGCCGTTTGGCTGATGCAAAAAAGAAATGGGGTAGTGATATTTATACTACCCGTAGCTACCAGGAGATCCTGGATAGAAAAGATATTGATGCGGTGATCATTGCAGTGCCTGACTTCTGGCATAAGGATATATCCGTAGCAGCCATGAACAAAGGTAAATCCGTATACTGCGAAAAGCCGATGGTACACGATATCAGCGAAGGCCCTGCAGTAGTGGAAGCACAGCAACGTAACGGAAAGGTGGTATACCAGGTGGGCAGCCAGGGTATGAGCTCACTGGGTAATGAAAAAGCCAGGCAGCTCCTGAAAGATGGCGCCATTGGTAAACTGAATTATGCAGAAGGCTTCTGGGCCCGTATGTCGCCCACCGGCGCATGGCAGTATCCTATTCCTGCGGATGCCTCCACCAAAACGGTTGATTGGACCACCTATCTCAAAAATGCACCTAAGCGTGATTTTGATCCGCTGCGTTTCTTCCGCTGGCGCAATTACAGGGACTACGGCACCGGTGTTTCCGGCGATCTGTTCGTTCACCTGTTTTCCAGCCTGCACCTGGTAACCGGTTCCCTGGGCCCCAACAAAATAATGGCCACCGGTGGATTGCGCTACTGGAAAGATGGAAGGGAAGTGCCTGATATTATGCTGGGTATGTTTGACTACCCGGAAACAGAAATACACCCTGCGTTTAACCTGTCGCTCCGCGTAAACTTTGTAGATGGTACCGGTGGTACCAATTACCTCCGTATGGTGGGTAGTGAAGGCTCCATGACGGTAGAGTGGGATAGGGTAACCCTGTTCCGCAACAACGTCCAGGTAGATGAAAACGATCCGCTGGCTGCGGCAAATGCTGCTGCTTCCAATAATGGAAAATCGTATGCCTATCACCGTGCGAACATGCTGGATCCTGAAAAAATGATCTATGAAGCAGAGAAAGGTTATAAAGGTGCGCATTTCGATCACTTCTACAACCTGTTTAACGCTATGCGTACCAATGGTAAGGTAGCGGAAGATCCTACCTTCGGGTTCCGTGCTGCAGCGCCGGCGCTGTTGTGTAATGAAAGTTATTTTGATAACAAGATCATCCACTGGGATCCGAAGAACCTGAAAGTGGTGAGCAAGTAAAACCGGGTACATATGAAGCACCTTTTGATACCAGCTTTATCGGTATTAGGTATGGCGGCTGTATCCTGCGGAGGCAGTACCACGCACAACGAAAGAGCCAACGCCGTTGCGGTAGCGGATTCTGTGGTAAGCACTACGCTGGCCGATTCTACAGGCGCCGTATTAAGTGAAGCGGAAAAGGCGGAGGGTTGGGAACTGTTGTTTAACGGACATACCCTGGATGGTTGGCGTACCTACAAAAACAAACCGGCAGATTCGTGGGTAGCAGAGAAGGGTATTCTGCATTGCCTGGGAAATAAATCAGACAAGTCGGATAAACGGGGCAACCTGATCACAGATAAGCAGTTTGAAAATTTTGAACTGACGGCCGACTGGAAGCTGTCGCCACAGGGCAATAGCGGCATTATGTATATGGTAACGGAAGAATTTGAAACCCCTCAGCTGAGCGGGCCGGAATACCAGATCATTGATGATAAAAATTTCCCGGAGAAGCTGGAGCCCTGGCAACATACCGGCGCCAACTACGCCATGAATCCACCCCTGGTGGATGCCGCCAATCCTGTAGGCGAATGGAACACTACAAAGATCATTGTGAACAAGGGGCATGTAGAACATTGGCTGAACGGGAAGAAAACAGCCGACTACGAGCTGTGGACGCCTGAATGGAAGCAACATAAAGCCGAAGGCAAATGGAAAGATGCCAAAGGTTATGGCCTGTCAAAAAAAGGCCATATTGCTTTGCAGGACCACGGCAGCGAAATATGGTTCAAGAACTTAAAGATCAAAGCGCTTTAAAAACAATTGGTCCAGCTTATAAAAAATCCCGTCAAGGTTTGCCTGACGGGATTTTTTTATGCAGTTCAATGAACCGGCGAATGCTTATAAAGCTGCTTCGTAGCGTTTGCTGATGGCGTTCCAGTCAACAACATTCCAGAATGCTTTCAGGTATTCCGGACGGCGGTTCTGGTATTTCAGGTAGTAAGCATGTTCCCATACGTCTACACCGAGAAGAGGCGTACCTTTTACTTCAGCCACATCCATCAGTGGATTGTCCTGGTTAGGTGTGGAAGAAACTTCCAGCTTGCCATCCTTTACGGTTAACCATGCCCAACCGGAGCCGAAGCGGGTAGCGCCGGCAGTATTGAATTTTTCCTGGAATGCTTCAAAAGAACCAAAAGTGCTGTTGATAGCATCTGCCAGTTTACCGGTTGGCGTACCGCCGGCATTAGGCGCCAGGCTGGTCCAGAAGAAACTGTGATTCCAGTGTCCACCGCCATTGTTTCTTACAGCCGGGCTGATTTTACCGGCATTGGCTACCAGCTCTTCCAGCGATTTGTTCTCATTTTCTGTGCCTGCTACTGCTTTGTTCAGATTGTCTACATAAGCCTGGTGGTGCTTACCATGATGAATTTCCATTGTCAGTTTATCGAAATTCGGCTCTAACGCATCAGTTGCGTAGGGTAAGCTCGGAAGTGTAAATGCCATAACTTAGATTTTTATGGGTTTTAAAATATGATTTCTTGATAGTCGCCAAATTTACTGCCAATCCGTTAAAATTTAGTGATTTAATTATTAAGTTAAGGTATACTTACCGGTTGATGCCTGTAAATTGAGGGAATCGGCCTGGAGCTGGCCTTGGTCACATGGAAAATTATTTTATATTTACAGATACTCGGTTTAAGAAGAAGTAACTTCAGATATATTTTCAGGTGTGACTGGTGGTTGTTTACCTGTTGTTTGTTTAAAACTAATAGTATGCAGACAGGCTCGGACTCGGGGCTACATTTTTCCCTCAATGCCTTACAGAAGGAAAATGAGCATTTAAAAAATCGTATCCATTGGTTGGAGAGCGTTTTACATCATGTACCCGCCATGATTTACAGTTATGATAATAGTACAAAATCTGTGACCTGGTGTAATGATCGCCTTGCGGAAACAGTTGGTTTTTCTGCAGACGAAGTAACGGGAATGGGCATGGAGTTTTTCCGGCATATTATGCATCCGGAAGATTTTAAACTGGCTGCTGTAGCGCAACAATCATTTATTAACAACAAGGCGCAGTTTGGCGGCCTGGCCCGCATCCGCAAAAAAGGCGAGATCGATTACCGCTGGCTGCTCGGGCTGGAAGTGCCGTTCACACATGATAAGAACGGAAGGGTAGTGGAAATTATCTGCGCATTCCTCGACCTTACCAATGCCATTGATACAGATGCACAATTATCTGAAGCGCTAAGCGCTATCATGCGCCGGCAAAATGAAACGCTGTTTAACAAACTAACCCCGAGGGAAAAAGATGTGCTGGGCATGGCCGTGAAAGGACTGAACAACAAGGAGATTGCACAATCGTTGAACCTTAGCCGTTATACCGTAGAAACCCACCGGAAAAATATCCGCCTGAAACTAAAGGTCCGTAACACATCGGAATTGGTGGCCATTGCCCGTAAGATCGGATTTGAATAAATACACTTTCCTGGTAACCAGTATTTAATAAGAGAACAACCGGTTGTAAAATAGCTGCTAAAAGTTGCTAAATATTTGAAAAAATACCCAACATTGGGTATTTGCTCGTTTTTCAAACTCAACTAATTTAGTGGATTAAATATTAAATGTGTTTTTTAAACATCCGGTATGATTACTATCTGAAATACCCCTATGACTATGATAACCGAGGAAAGAGCATTTGACATCTTACAATTGGAAGAATCTGCGACTGCAGAGGAAATTGTGGCCCGTTACGAAATTCTGAAAGATCAATACAGAAGAATCAAAGATGAAACGGAAGACCTGAGAACGCGGCTGGCCTACCAGTTGAAACAAATAGAACTGGACGACGTATTTATATATTTCAGGAGAAAACAAAGAATATAAAGCATCCCTGACCTGTCTTTTGCATTACCAGGAAAACTATGCCTGCATCTGCCTGTTAGCTTTATTTCGTTATATTTATGCGTCTAAACCCTACCTAAACACTCAGTCTATGAATGTTATCTTCATTGTTTTGATAGTATTGGCCTTAATGGTTATACTTTCATCGTTTGTAACCGTACAGCAGGGAAACGTTGCTGTTACTACCATTTTCGGTAAATATAACCGGGTGCTTTTTCCCGGGCTGAACTGGAAAATACCCATTATCGAAAAAGTATTTAAAAGGGTATCCATCCAGAACAGGTCTGTAGAGCTGGAATTTCAGGCCATCACTATTGAC
>JBCNPS010000180.1:0-12150 GCA_039593235.1 Chitinophaga sp.
TAGCGCTCGTGGCTTTTCTCGTTACCTTGCTGATGCCGCTTTCCCCGGGTAAATCATTCTTCAGCGCCTTTATGGGTATTTTTGTGTTGTGGATGATCCTGGCTTTTTATATGGATGTAAGAAATGATCACCTGCTGGCAAACCGTATGAGTGAAATGATACTGAAGGTACGGAGCGGGCCGCTGATGGGGGTGGTTAGTTCGTTTATCGGTGCACTGGTGGCTGGTTTTGCTGCAAGTTCCGCTGCGTTTGTCCGTGCTCCTAAAAAGGTAGCCTGATTACTTATCCAGGCTGTTAAAATTCTGATAAAACAGTTTGCACAAATAACCCGTAAGCTGTTCGCCGTTACATTTGGAATATGAAGAACTACCTGTCTGCCCTGTTTTGCATTTTCATTTCCAGCTACTGCCAGGCTATTGTGGTGAAAGGCCGCGTAACGGATGATAAAGATCAGCCGCTTCCATTTGCTACCATCTTCATAAAAGGAACCACTACCGGCACTACTACAAATGCCGCAGGCCAGTACCAGCTTGATCTGCCGGCCGGGCAATATACCGTAGTGTGCCAGTATATCGGCTTCAAAAGAACAGAACTCCCGCTTAACGTTAACGCCTCAACGCAAACGCTCGACTTCCACCTGCTGCCTGTAAACATGCAGATCAAAGAAGTAGTGGTGAAAGCCAATGGCGAAGATCCCGCATATGCTATCATCCGGCAGGCTATTAAAAAAAGACGCTTCTACCAGGAACAGGTAAAGGAATATACCTGCATGTCGTATATCAAAGGCACTATAGGTATGAAAAACGTGCCGGGAAGATTTATGGGGCAGAAGGTAGATAAAAATGATATGGGGGTAGACAGTACCGGGAAAGGCATGATCTTCCTGTCGGAATCCGTAACTAAAATATCTGCCCGGCAACCGGATAAAGTTAAACTGGAAGTAATTTCCTCCCGCAAAAGTGGTGGCGGCTTTGGTTTAAGTTTCCCTGCCTTTATCAGCTTCTACGATAATAACGTGTCCGCTGTTATTACGCAAATGGGCCCCAGGGGCTATATTTCACCTATTGCAGAAAATGCGCTGGCCTATTATAAATACCACCTGGAAGGTACATTTACAGAAGATGGTAAAACGGTGAACAAGATCCAGGTTATTCCACGCCGGAAACAGGAGCCCCTGTTTTCAGGTTATATCTTTATTACAGACGGCGACTGGCGTATTCACAGCACAGATCTGCTCCTCACCAGCGAATACCAGCTGGAGCTGATGGATTCACTGAAGATCCGCCAAACCCATGTACCTGTAACAGCAGATATATGGCGGGTAAAAGACCAGGTGATATCCATATCGTTTAATAAATTTGGTTTCAGCATGGGTGGCAGCTTTGTAAATGTGTATTCCGATTACAATGTACACCCGCAGCTCCCGCCAAAGTTTTTTGACAATACTTTCCTTAAGTATGATTCCGCCTATGATAAACAGGCGCATGCCTATTGGGACAGTATCCGGCCGGTGCCCCTGGAAACCGATGAGGTAAAGGATTACCACGAAAAAGACAGCATCGCCCAGGCTGCGCGCGATTCCTCCTTTTCCCGCTATCACCTCGATTCCCTGCAACGGAAACAACCACGAGTTAAAGTAACGGATGTACTCTGGGGCGGCGTGAGGCGTAAGTATTATTTCCGCCGCGACAGCTCCATTCAATATAATTCCATTGGTGTAAGAGGGCTGCTGAGATCATTGAAGTATAATACCGTGGAAGGCCTGGTAATTGCCCTGGAACCCAATCTGAACATCTATACCGGGGAAGAAAGCAGTTTGCGCATCACACCTTTCCTGCGGTATGGATTGAGCAATACTCACTTTAATGCCTATACGCAAATTGATTTCAGCAACAGCAGCAAGGTACGTAAGCGTTTTGGGCGCAACGAATGGTCCCTGGCAGGAGGGAAGCGCATTTCCCAGTTTAACCAGGACAATCCCATCGATAATATTGCCAACGAGTTTTATACCCTGTTCCTGAAGGAGAACTATATGAAGCTGTATGAAAACTGGTTCGGTAAACTGCGCTATACCCGTACGTTCCAAACAAATGATAAGCTGTCTGTAGGCGCTACTTATGAAAGCAGGAACTCGGTAGAAAACACTACAGATTTCGTGATCTTTAAAAACGATAATAAGCAGTTTACGCCTAACCATCCTTACGAACTGGCCAATGTGCCGTTTGAAAAGCACCAGGCGCTGGTGCTGGATGCCAGCTTCACCTTCCAGCCGGGGCAACAGTTTGTGGAGTTGCCCGACCGCAAAATTCCTTTTGGCTCCAAATATCCCACCTTCATAATAGGCTACAGCAAAGGCATACCCAACGTGGGGAACAGCATTGTGGATTTTGATAAATGGAACTTCTCGGTGCAGGATAATATGAATTTCAAATTACTGGGAGAGTTCCGCTACCACATTGGCATAGGAGGTTTCCTGAACGACCGGAATGTACAGATCCCCGATTACCAGCATTTTAATGGTAATCAAACATTCTACAACATGAAATACCTGAACAGTTTCCAGCTGGCGCCGTATTACCGGTATAGCACCACTGCACCGTTTTATGCCACCGCCAATGTGGAACATCATTTCAACGGCTTACTCACCAACAAGATCCCGTTGTTTAACCGCTTGAAATGGAACCTGGTGGCGGGCTCCAATGCATTTTATGTAAATGGCGACAACAACTATGTAGAAGTTTTCGGCGGCATTGAAAATATTTTCAAGATGATCAGGGTAGATGTAGTAGCAGGTTACCAAAGTAAGGAAGATACCCGCATAGGGGTGCGCGTTGGCTTTGGTGGTATCCTGGGTAACATGGTAAAATTTAAATAACTAACGGACACTGATTCCGGGGACCCTGTTACCACCTGATATTGCTTGCCAGGTAACAAAATCCCCGTATCTCACTATTCACTGACCGGTTCTAGAATTTCTTCCTGCTCTTTATTTCTTTCTTCTCGTCAAAGAAATAAGCCAGTAACCTGTAAATCCAGATACCAACAACTGCATAAATAAAGTAGGTAATGTAAATACTCATAACATAACATTTTCGGGTTAATCAATATTGCTTCTCTAAGTCATTTTTCAAAAAGGGTGCCAATTGGGGTTGTAACTTATCTGCAAAGTTATATACAATAATTATCAAATAGTTATAAAAAAATAAATATTTTTTAGATCTACGGTGAACTTTCCGGTACTTTAATATGTTAGTTAAGGTAGTACATTTTGGATCAGCGCAGTGCACATTTTACTCACACGTTGATACCAGAACGGACCGTCATCCTTTGAACCATCCGGTATGAGAAAGATCGCCCTCATTGCGCTGTTCTCGGGAATTGCCCTGGCTGCAGCTGCCTACATTACGGAAACAAACGACCTGCCCGGTGCGGCAGAACTAAGAACACCCGGCTTTATCGGTTACATCTTCATTATCAGCGCTATAGCCTGGTTTTCTTTACATGTCCTTTACCAGTGGGCAAAGGAATCAGACCCCTATCATTATTGATATTCAATGGATTTTGCTATCTTTGCGGCCTGAATCAATTGTTCTTTTAAGATGAAAGAAAGTTGATTGGAGTTTTGTTCGCGACGCAGGCGTCCTTAAAATTTCAAGCAATTATGGCATTACACAACAGAGTATCTGCCGCCGAACTGAAAGTCCGGCTGGCCAATGAAACATTTAAACGCGTTACCGTTTCCTTCTACCAATACGCAAAGATCCCCGACCCGCAGGCATTCCGCGATCAATTGTACGAATCGCTTTTTCAACTTGGTACTTTCGGACGTATTTATGTAGCCCATGAAGGCATTAATGCGCAGGTGAGCGTGCCCGAACATCATTTTGAGGCGTTTAAGCAACAGCTGTATGCCATCAGCTTTCTCAATGGCATCCGGCTGAACATTGCCGTAGACGACGACGGCAAATCTTTTTTTGTACTGAAGATCAAAGTCCGGGATAAAATTGTGGCCGACGGCATCACAGACCCCACTTTCGACATGGCCAACCGTGGCCGTTATGTGGATGCCGGCACCTTTAATAAACTGACGGAAGATCCCGACACCGTGATCGTAGACATGAGAAATCACTATGAGTATGAAGTGGGGCATTTTGAAGGCGCCATAGAAGTACCCTCAGATACTTTCCGCGATCAGTTGCCCATGGCAGTGGATATGCTGGCAGATCAGAAAGACAAGAACATCATCATGTACTGTACAGGTGGTATCCGTTGCGAGAAAGCATCGGCTTACATGCTGCACAACGGCTTTAAGAATGTATTCCACCTCGAAGGCGGTATCATAGAGTATACGAACAAAGCCAGGCAACAGGGACTTCCCATCAAGTTTAAAGGAAAGAATTTCGTGTTCGACGACCGGCTCGGAGAGCGCATCAGCGACGATATTATCAGTCACTGCCACCAGTGCGGAGCGCCTTGCGACAGCCACACCAACTGCCTGAATGATGGTTGCCACCTGCTGTTTATCCAGTGTGAATCATGCGCTAAAAAGTATGATGGCTGCTGTAGTGAAGCCTGACAAACCACGCACGCATTACCCCCGGAGCAACAGGCGGAACTGCGTAAAGGCGTGGAAAAAGGACTGATGTTCAATAAATCAAGAAGAAGAAAAATAGAATAAAAAAATCCGCCCCGCGTTGTTTCCTCTCGGCAGGGCGGAGTAGCTGACCATAAAATTGAACCGGCCGGAGTAACCCGGCCTTTTCTTTTTTTATGACCATTCTATCAACCTATATGCGAACTAAAACTCCGGCGTATGCCCATTCGTTACTAAAGCGAACGGCTATACGCAACTGTAACTACATTTGATCTCTCTTATTTTTATAGGCGCCGTAGAAAATGATCGGGAACACCAGCAATGTTAATACCGTTGCGGTGATCAACCCGCCAATTACCACGATCGCCAGTGGCTTCTGTGTTTCAGATCCGATGCCATGCGATATGGCAGCCGGAATAAGACCTATTGCCGCCATCAGTGCCGTCATTACCACCGGCCGTATACGGCTTTGCACACCCAGCCTGATAGATTCATTCAGCGACAGCTTTGCTTCCAGGTTCTTATGGAATACAGAAATGAGGATCACCCCGTTCTGGATACAGATACCAAACAATGCAATGAAACCCACACCCGCAGAGATCCCGAAGTTCATATTGGTAACATGCAATGCCAGGATACCGCCAATCAATGCAAAAGGCACATTCATCAGCACCAGCCCTGCATCTTTCACACTGCCCAGCATAATAAACAATACCATAAAAATGGCGATGATGCTGATAGGCACTACCTGTCCAAGACGTTGCGTGGCGCGCACCTGGTTTTCAAATTCCCCTGTCCAGCCAATGCTATAGCCTTTGGGCAGTTTTACCACCCGGTTGATCTTTGCCTGTGCTTCAGCAATGGTGCTGCCAAGGTCGCGGTCGCGCACGGAGAACTTCACGCCTATAAAACGTTTGTTGTTATCGCGGTAAATAAACGCAGGCCCGGTAATGGTTTTGATCTCCGCAATTTCTTTCAGCGGCACTTTATTGTTGTTGATAGTAGGCACCATCAGGTTGGCAAGATCATCTTCCGTTTTTCGGTAGTTCTCATCATACCGGATGCGGATATCAAATTTTTTCTCGCCTTCATATAATTGTGTAGCTGTTTTACCGCCAATGGCCATTTCAATCACCGCCTGTGCATCGCCGGTGGCAACGCCGTACTGGGCCATCTTGTTATCGTCAAGGTTGATGCTCATTTCAGGCTGGCCGATATTCCGGATCACACCAAGATCTTTGATGCCCTGCACCGTTTTCAATTGCGCCATTACCTGTTGTGAAAGCGCTTCCAGCTTCACAAGGTCGTCGCCAAAGATCTTCACCCCGTTGGCTGCTTTAAAGCCGGCCACGGCTTCAGAAACGTTGTCGCTGATAGGTTGGGAGAAGTTGAGAATAATACCCGGGTATTTCTTCAAACGGGCTTCCATCTGTGCTATCAGCTCGTCCTGCGTGATCTTCCGTTTCCATTCTTCCTTCGGCGCCAGGTCTACCTGGTACTGCACAAAGTAAAAGCCGTTGGGATCGGTACCGTCGTTGGAACGGCCTACCTGCGACAATACTCTTTTTACTTCAGGAAAACCGCCAAGGTCCTGCCGGATATCATGCGCCATTTTGGTGCTTTCTGTGAGCGACATACTCATGGGCAACTCCGTGGTTACCCACAGGGAGCCTTCATTTAACTGTGGCAGGAACTCTGTACCCAGGAACTTCGCGGATATAAAAGTAAGCAGCATGAAAGCCAGCGCCAGTGTAATGCTGAGGCGTTTGTTCCTGTAAGTCCACCCGAAGCCTTTCATTACAAAACGGTCAAAGAAATTCACCAGTGGATTGTTCTTCTCCTTTACATTTTTATTGAGCAAAATGGAACACAGTACCGGTACCAGTGTGAGGGTGAACAACAGGGCGCCCAGTAATGCAAATCCAAGTGTCCAGGCCAGTGGGGAGAACATTTTTCCTTCTACTTTCTGGAAAGAGAAAATAGGGATCAGGGAGATGATAATAATGAGTTTGGAAAAGAAGATGGCCTTTGCCAGTTCTCCACCGGTTTGTTTGATCCAGCCCAGCTTCGCCATTTTGTTGAAGCGCTCCATGCCAAATTTGTGGGCTTTATGGTCGAGCATTACGAAGATGCCCTCTACCATTACCACGGCCCCGTCTATGATGATACCGAAGTCGATCGCCCCCATCGACAGCAGGTTGGCGCTCATTCCCTTTATGCGTAAGCACATAAAGGCAAACAGCAGCGCCAGCGGGATAATGATGGACACGATCACCGTGGTGCGCCAGTCGGCCATGAACAGGAACACGATCACGGTAACGAAGATGATACCTTCTGCCAGGTTGTGCATCACCGTATGTGTGCAGAACGCCATCAGGTTATCACGGTCGTAGAACGTTTCCATTTTTATATCATCCGGCAGGATGGTTTCATTCAGCTCTTTCAGCTTGTCTTTCAGGCGGGCGAGTACTTCTGTGGGATTTTCGCCTTTGCGCATCACCACAATGCCTTCCACCAGGTCGTCGTTACTGTCTATGCCCACCTGTCCCACGCGCGGGGCGGATGCTTCGTGTACATTCGCCAGGTCTTTTACCAGCAGGGGCACGCCATTGATATTCTGAACAATAATGTTGTTGATATCGGGGATGCTGTTTAGCAGCCCGATCCCACGAACCACATAGGCTTGTCCGTTCTTCTCAATTACATCTCCGCCTACGTTCACATTACTTTTGGTAACGGCCTGGTAGAGTTCCAGCGGGGTAATATCGTATTTGGCAAGGCGTACCGGGTCTGCAGAAATCTCGTAGATCTTTTCCTGTCCGCCAAAGGCCACTACATCCGCTACGCCGGGTACACTGCGGATCTGCCGGTCTATCACCCAGTTCTGCCAGGTGAGCAGATCACGGGAATCGCGTTTACTGCTTTTCAGGTAGTAACGGAATATCTCGCCGGTAGGGCCGTAGGGGGGCTGCACTTCCGGCTCGGCCCCTTCTGGTAAACTAATGCTTTGCAACATATTATTCACCTGCTGCCGGGCAAAGAAATCTTCCACATCATCATCAAACATGATCTTCACTACAGACAAACCAAACATGGTAACGGAACGTACGCTTGTTTTTTTCTGCACCGCATTCATAGATACTTCTATGGGCAGCGTTACAAAGCGTTCCACTTCCTGCGCACTGCGACCGTTCCATTTGGTTACAATCACTATCTGCGTATTGGTAACATCGGGGAAAGCTTCAATAGGTGTATGTACGAAAGAGAATACGCCTGCCGCGATCAGCGTAGCCACACTGATGAAAACAAACAGTTTGTTCCTCAGCGAAAAGGCTACAATATTTCTAATGAATTTATTCATAACTCCTGTTCTTTAGAATGCCACTCCGGTCCTTAACTTATTAATCTTTAAGTGCATCGTAGATAAGCAATTGGTTTTTGGAGATCACTTTTTCATTTGCGGCCAGGCCGGAAGATAGATAAGTAATATCGCCGGCTGTTTTATCTACCTCTACTTCGCGCACGGCTATATTAAATTTGTCTTTAAATACCAGCACATAGTTTTTACTGTTATCGAAGATGACGGCGGCAGAAGGCACCGCTATTTTCTGATCGTTATCCTGGTATTTCACATACACGGTAGCAAACATTTCCGGTTTCAGCAGCATGTTCTTATTATCAATACTGATCCTTACCTGCATGGTTTTGGTGGCAGGATCCAGGAAGTTATAGATCTTGTCGATCTTGCCGCGGAAGGGCTGATCAGGGTAGCTAACCGTTACCACATCTGCTTCATAGCCTTCTTTGATACGGGCAATGTCTGTTTCAAAAACATTCGCCATCACCCACACATCATCCAGTTCTGAAATGGTGAAAATGTTGGTGCTGTTATCGGTACGTATCTCCATGTTATTATTGATATTCTTCTCAATAACATAACCTGAAATAGGGGCGGTTACCAGGTAGGTAGCGCCTTTACCTTTACGGTATATTTTAAACAGGTCGTTGAGGCGGTTAATTTCAGCATTGGATTTCTGTACTTCCCCTTTGGCGTTTACCACATCCTTATCTGTATTCAAACGGCTTTCGAACAGGTCCTGCGCCACTTTGAGGTTTTTGTCCGCCACGTTGCGATCGGATTGGGCCTGTGCCAGCTGCTTTTCATAATCAGCAATTTCAGCGCTGTGTATTACCGCCAGTACCTGGCCTTTTTGTACATAATCGCCCAGTTGTACTTTTATATCTTCCACATAACCACTTACCAGCGGATATACCTTCAATACCTTACCGCCATTGGGGGTAACCTTACCGGATAAACGAACTTCATTCATTACCGGCTGCAGGTGCGCCGTATCGATACGGATATTTTTCATCATGGTATCGCTGAGAACGAAAGTGGTTTTTTCCTGATCTTCTGCCTGGCTGTGTTTGCAACCACTCCACAGAATAGTTGCCAGCAGCGAAAAGCCAATAATGAGAATAGGCTGTTTCATGCGCTTAGTTTTTAAATAATTCTTGTCCTGTTGCATAGTTGAGTTCTTCGTACGCGTTTACCCGGTTGGATAAAAACTTGTTGATATTTTTAGCGTTGTCGCTGTAGCTGTTGAAGTAATCGATGAACTGGAGAAGGGAGATATTTCCTTTGCTGAAGTTTTTGGCTACTTCATCTATCAGGGTATCAAACTCACCCTGGAACTGGTGCAGGTCAAAGCTTTTGTAACGTTTTTCCAGGGTTACTATCCGCTGGTAGGCATTCAGCACTTCCGACTGTGCGATGGACTGTTGTTGCAGCAGTTGCTGTTGTTCGGATCCTATCTGGAGCTGTGCGGCGCGGATATTTCCCTGGTTACGGTTCCAGGTGGGCAGGTCAATTCCCAGTGTGAGCCCTACGAAATTAGGCGTGTAGCTGCCTTGTTTGTCATAGGTGGCGCCCACATGAAGATCCGGTACAGCCAGTGATTTCTGGAGGCGATAGTTGAGCTGGGCGGTCTGGTATTGCATATCGGCGATCCGCACATCCGGCCGGTTCTGTGCTACGCTGTCGAGCAGCGGCTGCAGCTGTATCTTATCCAGGTTATATGAAGCCAGGTCTGCTGGTTGCAGCCGGGCTTCATAAAAAACACTGGTATGTAACAGTTGCTGCAGGTTCTTCTGTGATTCGAGTTCCTGTTGTTTCAGGTCGGCAAAGTCGTTTTCAATACCTACCTGTAATGCCTGCAACCTTATCAGGTCTGCATGGGCCACGCTTCCTTTCTTATCGGCTGTTACATAGGCATCTACAATTTTCTGCAGGTTATCCAGCTGTTCTTTCAACACGGTTTCAATTTGTTGCTGGTAGTATACATTGTAGAAGTTTTCCCGGAGTTGTAAGCGGAGGGTGCGCACCAGTTCATCAAAATTTGCCTCGCTCATTTTCGCTGCCGCTGCAGCCAGTTGTATGGTTTTATTCCGTTTGCCCGCCAGCTGGATCAGCTGGTCCAGGTTGTACTGTGTTTCGCCTCCGGCGCCCACATCAAACGGTTTGAATTTATTGGTACTCCCAAATCCCAGCACGGAGCTGAAGGAAGGATTGTTCCACATCTTCGCCTGCCGTACCAGTGCTTTGGAGGCGTCTACCTGGTAGCGTTGCGCCAGTAATAAATAATTTTTTACAAGAAAAGAATCTTCCACCTGTTGCAAGGTGGCAGGTTGGGAAGTAACCTGCGCCTGTGAATGTTGAATAAAGCCCAGGCTGGAAACACAAGCTGTTAGGAACAGCATCCTGATAGTTCGCATAATGCCAGATTTCATAGCACAAAGCTCAGAAAGGGGAATTAAAGCGGCCTTTAAGGAACATTAAAAAAAACTTAAAAGAAACTTATACATGTGGCAGGATCACGGTGAAAGTAGTGCCTTCGCCGGGGTTGGAGGTAACGGTGATATGGCCGTTGTGTATTTGTACAATTTTTTTGCAGATAGATAAACCAAGGCCGTGGCCACGGATCTGGAGCGCGTTCTGGCCGCGGTAAAAGGGTTCGAATATTTTGCTGATATCATCCGGCGGAATACCGATCCCGGAGTCTTTCACCTGTACGAGGATGTATTTTGTAAAGAAATCTATCGACACATGCGCCGTATTATTATCGGAAAACTTACAGGCATTATCGATCAGGTTGAGGAAAAGTACCTTCAGTAAGTTTTCATTTCCGTAGCAGGTCACCAGCAGGTCGTTGTCGGGTACTTTCATGAAATGGATCTCCACTTTGCTGGCGGTTTTTTGTTTCAGCCGGATCAGGGTGGTCATCTCCATTAACAATTCATCTATCCTTACATTGCTCAACACAAATTCCTGTTGTCGCATTTCTGACTGGGCCAGTTGCAACAGGCCGTTGGAAAGGTCGGAAAGATTTTCTGCATCTTCCAGTACAGAGGTAAGCAGCGCCAGGTATTCTTCCTTGCTGCGGTCTTTGGACAAGGTTACCTGTAACTGGCTGATGATGGCTGCAAGGGGAGTGCGCAGCTCATGGGAGGCGTTGCTTACAAAGCTTTTCTGCAGGTGAAACGATTCACTGAGCCGCTGCAGCATGGTGTTGAAGTTGGCGCCCAGTTTGGCTATTTCATCTTTTCCTTTCACTGCTATCTGGGTGTCCTGCATGTTGTTGGCGTTGATGCTGTCTACCTGCTGCACCAGCTGATCGATAGGCTGTACCATTTTCCGTGCAAAGAAATATCCTACGCCTACGAGTACTATTACCGCGGTAATAAGCTCCAGCAGCAGGATCTGGCTGAGGTTCCGGAGGTTTTGAAAACCATATTTATCAAAGGAGGCTACAATCACAATAACGGATACATTTCCTTCCGTGTAGTAAACGCCTACCACTTCATCGCTGCCTTTGTCGGCGCTGTACACTTTATTTTCCTTGATATAATTGAGTAAGCTGGGATGGGTGCGGATGGTGGTATCTTTCAGGTTGCTGTACAACAGGTCATAGTCCGGGTTATATACCAGGATAGTTTCTTTGTAAAGATCCTGGAAGGTGGTGCGGTCCAGCTTCCGCAGCAGGTCAACCTTTACGTTACCGTCTTCAATGATCACGTTGGCAATGGAGCGGGCGCGGTATTCCAGTCGTTCCAGGTATTCCGCTTTCCTTGATTTGGCGGAGAAATAATACGCCAATACGGCAAATGCTACAAGCATCAGCGTAGCCGACAGGGTATAATAAAGCGCTATTTTATATTTGATCTTCAACCGGGAGCGTTATTCTTCAGAAAGATAATATCCCATGCCTGTTTTTGTGTGCAGGAGTTTCTGTTCGAAATCCTTGTCAATTTTTTTGCGGAGGAAGTTCATGTAAACTTCAATTACATTGGTACCGGTATCGAAGTCGATATCCCATACTTTTTCCGCGATAGTGATCTTGGAGATAACTTTACCTTTATGCATGGCGAGAAATTCCAGCAGCTGGTATTCTTTGGCGGTGAGGGCAATTTTTTTGCCGCCGCGTGTTACGTCTTTCTTTTCCCGGTCTATTTCCAGGTCGGCGATAACAATTTTGTATTGGGTGCCGTGTGTGGCG
>JBCNPS010000181.1:0-12138 GCA_039593235.1 Chitinophaga sp.
CCGTTACGCGCAGCACGCGCTTCTGAAAGGCATCGGCCCAGTTAAGTTTCTGAAATGCCGAAAGCATTGCTGATAGCCGCTGCTGTAAGCTGGCAGGGGGTAAATATGTTCCGTTCAATATGATTGATGATTTCAAGGATCCGTTTATCCGTATTGTCGCGCACATTTCCCGGTCTTAATTTGGCGATATTCCTGGCGGCAATCACAATCATTGCATTCACGAGGTTCATCTCCAGGTCCTGCTGGTAGGCGCCTCCCAGCTTTATTCCATACAGCAGGGAATCCACCAGCATCTCTACCAGGCGGCTATCGTCTTTGCATCGCATCACGCAGCCTGATAGTTTGGTAGCGTAGTAGAGCAGGCATTCCAGGTGGTGGATGCTTTTCCAGGGATAAGTGCGTACATAACTTTCACTGAAGCGGATCAGCAAAAATTCGGTGGCCTCCACTATCTCGAAATGATGACGGTCGTCCGGTGTGAGCAGCAGCAGGTTGCCATCACGATAGGCCATCCTATTGCCATTGATGCGCACAAAACCTTTACCTGAGATAAGATATACTATTTCGAAAAAGCTATACTGCCGGTTCACCAGCGGACAGTGATCGGTTTTGAGGTATTCCACCTCCACCTGCTGATGCATATTCTGCTTAACCATAGTACAAACATACCTTTTTATAATAGAAATGAACCGAAAAGTTGGGTGTTTACCGGTCTATTTTTGTTAAAAAGAAACAAGTATAAAGACTATGCTTAAAAACAAAAAGAATACCCTGACGCTTGCAGCCATCTGTTTTTCTTCACTGATGTTCGGTTTGGAAATTTCCAGTGTGCCGGTGCTGCTGCCGGGTCTTGAGAAATTATTGCACGGCAGCTTCAGTGATGTACAATGGATCATGAACGCCTATACCATTGCGTGTACCACCGTATTGATGGCCACCGGCACCCTGGCCGACCGTTATGGCAGGAAACGGGTTTTTGTAATTGGCCTGGTGCTTTTCGGTATCACTTCATTGCTCTGCGGCCTGGCCACATCGATGTCTGTACTTATTACGAGCCGGTTTCTCCAGGGCCTTGGCGGGGGGATCATGCTCATTTGCCAGATCGCCATTCTTTCCCACCAGTTCCAGGAAGGGCGGCAGCGTAGTAAAGCCTTTGCTATGTGGGGCATTGTGTTTGGAACGGGGCTTGGTTTTGGCCCTGTTATAGGAGGCCTGATCCTTTCATTGGCCAGCTGGAAATGGGTTTTCCTGGTGCATTTTCCGTTGAGCATACTTACACTGGTACTTGCACTGGCGGGCATCAAAGAATCCAGGAACACCCAGGCCCAACAGCTGGATGTATGGGGAATGATCCTGTTATCATTAGCGGTTTTTGCCTTAACTTATTTCATTATCCAGGGGCCGGTACTTGGATTCAGCAGTATATCCGCCCTGCTTATTCTTGCCGGATCGGTTATTGCATTCCTGCTTTTTCTTTATGCAGAGAAAATCAGTCCCCAGCCGATGTTTGATTTTACCGTGTTCCGGGTGCCTGATTTTTCCGGCGCTGTCATTGGCTCTGTTGGCATGAACTTTTGTTTCTGGCCCTTTATGATTTACCTGCCTATTTATTTCCAGGGCGTATTAGGTTATAACGGTGTACTTGCAGGAACGGTACTGCTGGCCTACACGCTACCCACATTGGTGGTACCTCCTTTGGCGGAACGCCTGTTGCTCAGGTACCGGCCGGGAATTGTTATTCCGCTTGGGCTATTTAGTATTGGAGTAGGCTTTATCCTGATGTGGGTGGGAATACATACCGCGCATCCGGGTTGGGTGAGCATGCTTCCGGGTACCCTTGCATCCGGTATCGGGCTGGGCTTATGTAATACGCCTGTTACCAATACCACCACGGGATCAGTGAGTTCCGACCGTGCCGGTATGGCCTCGGGGATAGATATGAGCGCCAGGCTCATTACACTTGCCATTAACATCGCCTTAATGGGCCTGGTGTTAAGCAAAGGCATTTATGCGCATTTAAAGGGCGTTTTCAATGAGCGGTTCAGTGCAGAACAGCTTCAGTTGATGGCGGAAAAGATAGCAGCAGGTAATTTTACCGGTTTGAATGAAAAATTTTCGGAGATGAATATCCTGGATCCCGGTGGATACGTCGCTCATTCGGCGCTTAGCTACGGATTTGAATTGCTTACTCTTTTTGGAGGGATCGGCGTTTGGTTATTGGCACTGGTCAGCTTTTATATATTTAAGCCGGCTGCAGGCAAAGCGGTATTCAAGTGATGGAGTACAAAAAATTACTACCGGTGGTTGGCCGGCAGTAATAAAGTATTTAATTGTAAACCTCGCTTTCATTGTAATTGTGCAGGATCTTGTTCAGTTTACCATCTTTAAAATACAATCGTACAATAGAAGTGCCGGACACGCCCGGTTTAACATCTGTTGCAATGGAAAATCCCCATTCGGCATATTTCTCCATATCGGGATCAAAAGGTTTATTCAGTGGCTTATCAGGTAAAATGATTTTAAGATAACTGTAGTCGGGGATTTTATAAATGGCGACCAGTTTTGTATAGATATCGCTTACCGGATCGTTTTTAAGAATGGCGGTTTCAGTGGGCAGGGATGCCGGCCATTGGCTGATCTCTTCCGGCAGCGCTCCGCCGGAACTGATATGCGCCACCTTATCGCCGGGAAACTGTATCAGCGCACGGTCTATCACAACGCTGGTATCCATCAGTGTAACGGCATCGTAATAGGGAAGCAGGTACTGCACTTGCTGCGGAGAGGAAAAAGGCTGGCGGTATACTACTGCTACCGATGAAAGGTTTTTTTCTTTATCCAGTTCCTGTAGCCTGCTGTAAACATCTGAATAAGAACTGCCTATTCTGATGCCCCACTTATCTCCTTTGGTAATGGTTTCTATTAATGGGAGCCGGTCTTCTTTAAGACAGGAAGTTAATAATACGGATGGGAATAATAAGAAGAACAGTCGTTTCATATGGTGATTCGTTAATGTGACTGTTTGAAAAATAATATATTCCAGAGGGAAATGTATGCAGGAAAGACAATTTTAACAGGAATGCCGCCACTGTTGGGCGATGACGGTATTGGTGGAACTTATCGTGTGCTGATAAAAATGCCCGGCGACTTTAAGTCACCGGGCATTTGGTCAGATCCTGCGTTTAGTTTTGCAGATCAAAACTGATAGCGATAGCAGACAGCGTAGCCAGTAAGGAATTGGCACTGGTAGGCGGCGTGGTGCCGGGCGTACCGGTGTTGCCGGATGCGTTGAAAGAAAAGCTGTTGATGGTACTGAGCGCTGAAAGCTCGCCAGTGGCGGGGAAATTGGTTAAACCGGCGGCGCCCTGTATTAAAACATCGTTTACCCATAAGTGATAGGTTTGCTGCGGCAACGCATAAGTGCTGCCGTTTTTCAGGTAATTCCTGCCTGAACTGTTATTGTTACAATACAGTTCAATTTTATAACTACCGGTTTTATTGAATACGGTATTGTTGATGGTAGTGTAACCGTATGTAGCGTTGCGGTACGACAATGTAGCAAAGTTACCACCATAGAAATCCAGGCGGATAGTACCAAAAACACCGGGTGTATTCACGGAAGTGAGCTGGTTGGTGTTGTTAAAAGTGCTACTGGCGGTGGTGCTGTAGCCAAACGGGATAATGAGTTGCCCGTTTGTTAATGCAGCATTCAGCTGCAGGTTAAAGGTAAGTGAAGCTACTGTTTTTGCTTCATCGATGTTGTACCAGGAAAATTTAGCTGGCGTGTTGGTAGCGCTGGCGGCTGTTTTCAGGCCGGGAGGATTAGTGCCTGGCTGAAGTTCATAGTAACCGCCGCAATTAGCCGGCAGGAAAACCCGTCCATAGCCATATGGGGGTGCGGGTAAAAATCCTGGTGTTCCTTTTATGGAGATGGATGATTTTACTGCCGTGGAATCGCTGTAAGTAGCTGATGACGGTGCGCTGAGGTCAAACCGCCAGGTGATGTATGGATTTTCCCAGCCGGTGTTGCTGTTTATTTTGTTATGGATAGCATTTAATAGTGAAAGTGACCCGGTGGCGTCCTGCAATACCTGCCAGAACATAATACCGCCGGCTTCCTGTTGTGCATAGGCTGTTTTATTCTGGATGGTGGGAATGCCATTATAGTTGATTACAACACCATCCGTACGTCGTACCGTATCCTTGTTTTCGGCGCCCGGATATTGCGCCACCAATTCGCTGTATTTGATGGATTGCAGGTTGCCCGATAGTGTGTACAGGCCATAGAACGGAACGCCTACTACCACTTTATCTGTCGCCATACCTCTTTGCCCTTTCCAGTAATCTACATGCTGTTTTGCGTAGCTAAAGGGCGAGTGTTCATCGCCGGCTTTATCATAGGCCATCACGTTGATAAAGTCGAATGCTGCCAGGCAGGAATCTGTTACACGGTCGCGCGTCCACCAGGCCACCGCTGCAGTCAGCAGTTTCCCGTTGGGTTTAAGCTGGGCCGACAAGCCGGTAATGAATGCTTCATAATTTTCATCGATGTTGTCTCCTTCAAGATCCACATCAATACCGTCCACGTTGTATAGTGAAACCAGGTTCACTACTTTGGTGATGAAAGCCGCCCTGTTGGGAGCGGTGAGCAGGTTGGCATACTGGCTTTGATTGGATCCGCCGCCAAGCGATAAAAGTACTTTAACATTGTTAAGATGCGCCTTTGACACAATGGTGTCCAGCCCGGTGCCTTGTGAGGCAGGGAAGTTACCGTTTACATCCGGGTTGAAGAAAGCGATATTCAGATGTGTTACCTTTGAGAAATCGAAGGCATTAATATGATCTGCGAGTGTGGAAGTATATTTTGGAAGATAGGCTACTATCTTAAAACCGGTTGACTGTAATTGCGATATATGCATCTGGCCGGGTTTGTTGATATAAAACATATCCCGGATTTTGGTACAACCGGAAACAAGTAATACAAAGAGGGCGGATAATACTAATTTTTGTTTCATGTTTTTTGGTTTAAATGAGCGGTGAATAATAGGGGTGATCTTATCCCAATGCAGCGATGCCGGTATAAGAAGGGATGCTATACGTTACAAGGTATTCAGGAGCAGAACGGCAGTGCTCCCGGTTAGCATGTTACATGCTTTGGCCATACCTACACATTGCTACGGCGATACTTATAACATGCTGTAAACCAGCTTTTAACGTGATGTTGATGTGGAGTGAAGGTGGACTTGATCGGCAATTGATTGATACCCATTGAATTATCTACACTTTTTCGGGCCTGTTATACCATTGCTGGAATCGTAGCTGTATGGATATCAAAAAGTTATTCAAAATTAAACAATGTTTGCCTACGGGAGGTCCTTTAACCCCAAAAAACATGCCCATATAGCCGTTACCGTTATGCCGCCGGGAAGTGAGGCGGTGTGTCAATGCCAGTCGTTCGGACTCTGCTCAACGATGATCATTACGGAGCTTTTCACCGGTAAGGGAGCGGATCATTCATGGAAGTTGCTGTTAACCGTGTATGCGCAGTGATGATTGTGATCATTCATGGTGCAATGAGCAACTTGTTACTAACCGGGTGTGCACTGGTAATGATCGTGTGAATCATTCATGTGCAATGAGCAACTTGTTACTAACCGGGTGTGCACTGGTAATGATCGTGTGAATCATTCATGGTGCAATGATCAACTTGCTGCTAACCGGGTGTGCACTGGTAATGATCGTGTGAGTCATTCATGGTGCAATGATCAACTTGCTGCTAATCAGGATAAGCACTGTTAATGATCGTGTGAGTCATTCATGGTGCAATGATCAACTTGCTGCTAATCAGGTGTGCACTGGTAATGATCGTGTGAGTCATTCATGGTGCAATAAGCAACTTGCTGCTAACCCAGGAAGAAACATGATGAATCAATCATGCGTCCATGTGAAACATTCCATTAACCACGGTATGCTCCGGCAATGATTAGTATGGGTGATTTTGGGTTGGATCGTTTTTTTACCTTAAATTCGTGTACGTACACAAAAATAATGTTTATTTCGGTATATCCAAGTATTGGCACAAAAATATATCCGGTCATTTATTTTATAGAAGTAACGTCGGGTATATGTTGATAACAGGAGGACGCTGTACCGGCGGAATGAATGAAAACAGGATTAAATTAGTATTTTTGATGGCGCGGCAGATTTAATACGGGTACATAGCTTGGTGCTGCCGGTATAACGGTCTTTATTTGGAAGTATATAATCCGCTGTTACCGGAAGCGGCTATGCATGAAAAATGATGCTGCCGGTATAACGGTCTTTATATGAAAGCATATAATCTGTTGTTATTGGAAGCGGCTATACATGGAAACAACAGGCTTTTCGTGATAGCCTATAATCTGCTATTGCAGGCATAGCAGCTTACGCAAAAGCAGATAATCCACTGCCGTAATAATTGAATGCTCAATCAACCAGTTAATGAAAGATACAAAAGAAGCCGCATTGGTGGGCGTGAAAGAAATTGCCAGGAGGGCAAATGTTTCCATTGGCACCGTAGACAGGGTATTGAATAACCGTACAGGTGTGGCGGATAAAACGAGGGAGAAGGTAC
Organism: Chitinophaga sp.; assembly: GCA_039593235.1. Lineage (GTDB taxonomy): Bacteria > Bacteroidota > Bacteroidia > Chitinophagales > Chitinophagaceae > Chitinophaga. Next base: position 6,611 of record JBCNPS010000181.1, read on the forward strand.
TGGGGATTATTAAAGAACTGGATTACCAGCCTAATATAATGGCAAGACGGCTGGCGTCTAAAAGACTCCTGCACTTGGCCGTGCTGATTCCGGCTGCATCCGGTGAAACAGGCTACTGGAATGCGCCGCTGAATGGTATACGGCAGGCCGCCGCGGGGATAAGGGATTTTGGTGTAACCGTGGATATCTATTTTTTTGATCAGAATGATAAGGCCACTTTTACCGCCCGGGCAGCTGAAATTCTAAAGAAAGATTACCAGGGTATCCTGTTGGCGCCAATGTTTGAGGAAGAATCCCTGAATTTCACAAAGAAATGCAAGGCAAAGAAAATTCCGTTTGTATTTATTAACTCAGATATTGAAACAGAAACCGGCCTGAGTTATATTGGTCCCGATCTTTACCAGAGCGGTTACCTGGCCGCACATCTTATCAGTTACCTCATGAGGGAAGAACAGCAGGTGCTGATTGTGAATATCTCCAGGGAAATGGATCTGCATCACCACCTGCTGAGGAAAGAAGAAGGGTTCAGAGCCTATTATAAAGCGCACCCAAGCGATATACAGATCAGGAAAACCGACATCCGCCAAACCGACTATAAGTCCGTAAAAAGCAAACTGCACAAGGCAATTGGTAAAATGCCGCCCGATGTGATTTTTGTTACCAATTCACGTGTAGCTACCGTGGGCCGCTACCTGGAAGAAGCCGGGCTTACACATATCAGGTTAATAGGCTACGACTTCCTGGCAGAGAACATCGATTACCTGAAAAGATCCGTGATAGATTTCCTCATCTGCCAGAAACCGCAGGAGCAGGGCCACAAAGGTATTATGGCGTTATACGATCATCTTACACATGCCGCTGTTATTGAACGGCAGCAGTATATGCCTATCGATATCATCACCAGGGAAAATTATCTTAACTACCGTAACTGATCCGTTTTTATATCTTCCGAAAGAAGTATAACTACAGTAACAGAGCTGTTTTTATATCTTCCGAAAGAAGTATAACTGCCGTAATAGATCCTTTTTTATATCTTCTAAAAGAAGTATAACTAGTATAAACAGACTCTTTTTACATCTTCCGAAAAAAAATATTTTAAAACAGATAGCATTTTCTGGATTTTATTTCTATATTCGTGTACGTTAACGAAAATGATGGTTTTGTAGTTCCTGTCACTTTCGCTAACGTATATGGAATTGTGCTTTTGGGGCGATTCCTCTTTTTTACCTTTTTTTCGTGTACGTTAACGGTATATTTCATCTGTCGTTTTAACAGCCTGTATTATTTCATCGTTTGGTATTTAGTCAACCAAAATGCGCTACGCTTTATTCCGGATAAAGAGTAGGCAACGGGTATTTATTGATCACTGCTGTGTATTTATCGAATTAGGCCAGAACCAAAATCACTACCACCATGAATGCAATTGTCAAGTTTAAACATCTGTACCTATGTATAACGATGTTGACGGTTTCCAGGCACTACGCCGCGGCACAAACACCAGGTGTTGTAAAGGGTGTCATCACCGATGAAAAAGGCGCTATTGTCCCGGGCGCAAGCATCTACAATAAAAACAATAAAGAAACAGCTGTTTCGGGAAATGATGGCGCTTATATTATTAAAGCCGGCAGCGGCGACAGCATCATCATCCAGATGATCGGTTATGAACGCTTTGGATTTCTTACCAGGGCGCAGCGACAGGTAAATATAAAGCTGCTATCACGCTCCGAAACACTGAAAGATGTAGTAGTAACGGCACTGGGTATACGAAGGGAAGAACGGGAGCTTGGATACGCATTTTCCGAAGTAAAAGGAGAGGACATTAACAAAGCAAAAGAAACCAATGTGATCAATTCCCTCGCGGGAAAAGTACCGGGACTTATCATCAACAGCACGGCCGGCGGACCTTCAGGTTCTTCCAGGGTGATCATCCGCGGTAACACCAGTATTACGGGTAATAACCAGCCCTTGTATGTAATAGATGGGATCCCTATGGATAACTCCAACTACGGCCAGGTAGGCGATACAAAATTCGCAGAAGGCGTGGATATGGGAGATGCCATTTCGGCCATTAACCCGGATGATATTGATAAGATCAGCGTACTGAAAGGACCTTCTGCCGCTGCGTTATACGGCAGCAGCGCTGCCAATGGCGTTATCCTGATCACTACAAAAAAAGGCACCCGCTCAAAAGAACTGGGCGTAGAACTCAACAGCACCACCACCATTGAAAACCAACTCACTAAAGTGGATGGTAACCAATACCTGTACGGGCAGGGCCGCTCGGGGCAACTGCCGCTGGATCAGTCGCAGGCCCAGAGCACTATGTTCACCAACTTCGGCCCACGGCTGGATCCCAGTCTCAGTGTTATCGGGTTCGATGGCGTAACCAGGCCCTATGCCCTCGCCAAAAATAATTTCGGCAGCTTCTTCAGAACAGGATCTTCACTGAACAATACATTGTCGCTCACCAATGCTACAGACAGGTCTAACTTCCGCTTTTCCGTATCGGACCTGCGGTATAAAGACATTTTGCCGAACAGTGACATCCGCCGCAATAACTTTACGTTTAGCGGGCGTTCCAAATTCGGCAGCAAACTGGATGTGGATGTGAGAGCCACCTACCTGAATGAAAAGGTGAACAACAGGGCAGGGTTGGGAGATGCACCCACCAACGTGGGCCAAAACTTTAATGGTCTCGCTAATAACATCGATCAGTCTGTTTTTTCCGATACCTATAAAAGCGCACAGGGCGAGTACGTGGAATGGGGCGGTGGACCATACCGCCTCAATCCCTACTGGGTGCTGTATGAAATGTCGAACGTTACGCTGAAAGACAGGCTCACCGGCGCTTTCAACGCTACCTATACTGTTAATAAATGGCTAAGCTTGTTGGCAAGGGCTTCTACAGATATCACCTTCCTGGACTATCGAAAGTACAGTCCGCGTACCACGCCGCTGGCGCTTTCCGGTATGATGAATGTAACCAACCAGAAATACTCCACTACCCAGGCGGATTTTATGGCTACCATTACCAAAAAGATCACGCCAGATCTCAACTTCTCCGCCAGGCTGGGCGCCAGTTTGAATAAGCGGGTAAGAAAAGGAACCAATGCTACTTATTCCAATATGACCGTTACGGATGTTATCAGCATCAACAGTTACCAGGATAAAAGTTTGGAAGAAAATAACCAGCGCAGGGAAATAAGATCGGCGTATGGATTGTTTACATTTGGTTATAAGAACTATCTCTACCTGGATGCTACGGTGAGAAGGGATGCCTCTTCTACCTTGCCTGTAAACAACAACGTATATACGTACCCGTCAGTTTCTTCCAGTTTCATTTTTACCGATGCGTTTAAGATGAGAAGTGACGTGTTATCGTTCGGAAAAATAAGAGCTTCATGGGCGGAAGTAGGAAATGACACCGATCCCTATATGCTGGATGTGTATTACAGCTTATACCCGCTGGCATTCAACGGTGTGCAGCCGGCTAACCTGGCTACTAAAATACTGCCCAATGTGAACCTGCGGCCCACCAGGACCCGTTCATTTGAAGCAGGTACCAACCTGAAGTTCTTCAACGGCAGGTTGAATTTTGACGCTACTTATTATACTTCCCATTCAAGAGACCAGATCAATATTGTGCCGGCGCCGCTTTCTTCCGGTTATCCGAAGCAGATCATCAATGCCGGTATGATCACCAATAAAGGAATAGAATTATTGTTATCCGGCACACCTGTATCTAAAAAGAATTTCTCCTGGGATCTTACTTTGAACTTTGCACGGAATATCAATAATGTAGAATCGCTGGCAGATGATGTACCTTTTATTACTTTATCTGAAGCAAGATGGCTTGGCCTGCTGGTAGCAGCTATGCCGGGCGAGAAGTACGGCGCTATTCTCGGGTACGATTACCAGCGTGATCCTGATGGCAATGTGATCCTCAATCCTACTTCCCTGAACCCGATGCCAACAACAGACAGGAGAGTACTGGGCAAAGGCGTGTTCGACTGGACCGGTGGTGTAGTGAGCCGTTTCAACTATAAGAACTTCAGTCTCAACGCTGCCTTTGATGTAAAGTATGGCGCAGACATTTTTTCTATGACCGACCTGTTTTCCGTAGTGCGGGGCAGCAGCGTGAAAACCCTGCCCGGACGCGAGGAATGGATACAGTCGGAGCAGGAACGCCTCGCAGCAAAGAAATCGCTTGGCGAATGGCAGGCCATGGGTAAAGTAAGAGGATACGTACCTGAAGGCGTAGTGCAAACCGGTACGGATACGGACGGTAAACCTGTGTACACTAAAAATACCCGGGCGGTGGATCCTTCTGTTTACTGGAGCAATTTTTATTCCGATGGTAATGGCATTGCCGTACCGTTTATTTACAAAGCCACTTATGTAAAGGTGAGGGAAATGACGTTGTCGTACCGCCTGCCGGCCACCTTCAACCGCAAAACAGGGCTCAAGGATGCTTCCGTGAGTTTTGTAGCAAGAAATCCGTTTATCATCTATAAAGACATTCCCAATGTAGACCCCGACTCCAATTACAATAATGGTAACGGGCAGGGACTGGAATATGGATCGCTGCCGTCGAGACGGGGCTGGGGAATTAATCTGAATGTTAAGTTCTAAACGATCAAAACATGACAGACATGAAAATCAAAAGCAACAATCCAATGAGATATATTATACCGGCGCTGTTACTGTTGTTGTCGGCCTGTAACAAGTTCGGGGACCTGAACACCGATCCCACAAAGTCAAGTAAAATAAACCCGGAGAACCAGCTGATATTTGCGCAGCTTTGGTTTTCAGGCGACCTTGGCACGCAGGAACGTACCAACAGCATTGTGCTGATGCCCATGATGCAGCAGCTGGGCGCCGCTTACTATGCGCGTGTAGGTGGTATGTATATTAAAGACATTACACGCCTGTGGGTGATGTGGGAAAACAGTTACCAGAATGATGTAGTGAACATCGTAGACGCTGTGGAACGTACCAATGGCGTGGAAGGGAAAACCAATCTCAATGCCATCTGCCGGATCATGAAGGTATACACCTTTGCCAGGCTCACGGATCTTTATGGAGATATTCCTTACTCACAGGCCGGCAGCGCTTTCTATACACAGGTAAAACGCCCGGTGTATGATCCGCAGCAGGACATCTACAATAATTTTCTTGAAGAGCTAAAAGCGGCTTCTGCACAGCTGGATCCCGCGAAAGACAAAGTACCTAACGAAATATTTTATAAGGGAGATATTAATGCCTGGAAGAAGTTTGCCAACTCACTCCGTATCCGCCTGGCCCTTCGTCTGGTGAAGCGCGATGTTGAAAAAGCAAAGAAGGAAGTGCAGGACGCCTTCAATGCGGCCGGCGGCGTAATGAGCAGCAGCGCGGATAACTGTATTACCAAACATATGGACATTCAGAATAATTATTCCGATCTGCGGGGTAACTCCGTATCTGTGGCCATTAACCAGCAAAGCGCTATGCCAAAGATCGTAAGTACATTCCTGGACCAGTTGAAAAAT
>JBCNPS010000182.1:0-12124 GCA_039593235.1 Chitinophaga sp.
AGTTCGTTCAGTAACCGTTCCAGTTCGCCATTGAGAATAAGCTCACTGGGATTGGGCGGCATGATACCCGCCGACAGGAGATAGAGATACTCATTATCTCCTACCGGTTGCAGGATCTGCTGCAGGGTTGCCTTTCCAACCAGGTAGTTGCTGATGCCGGGATCTGCACGCATATTCAGCATTTTGCTGACCATTGGTTTTCTCAGGTCAAACTCCAGCAGTACTACTTTCTTTTTGGCAAGCGATAAGCTCATGGCCAGGTTAACGGATATAAAGCTTTTACCTTCGCCTGATATGGAAGAAGTGATCAGCAATGTTTTCCGGTCGCCGTTCAACCCAATATAAGACAGCGATGTTCTCAATGCCCTGAACTGTTCTGCCACAGCGGTTCTGCTGTTGTTAGACATTACTATCGCCTCTTTGCTGTCGTGGTACATGATCTCTGCTGCGATAGGCGCGGTGGTCACCTTCTCAATGTCTGCGCGGAACATCACTTCACGGTTCATCATATCTTTCACGGATACGCATCCGGCTACCAGCGCCAGCGCCGCCAGTACGGAGATGCCTATTACCATTGGTTTCTGCGGACTAAAAGCATATGCCGCCGCCTCTGCGGCATCTACCACGCGGCTGTCTGATACGGCCGCCGCATATGCCAGTGCGGTTTCTTCTCTTTTCTCCAACAGGAAGGTGTAAATATTATTCTTGATCACCTGCTGACGGCTTACTTCCAGCAGCGCTTTTTCTTTTCCGGGCACGCTGCGTATGATGCCCATATTATGGCTATTCTCTGCCTGGAGCCGGGCCAACCCAGCCTGAAGATTTGTACGCAGGCTCCCTATATTCTCCATGATAGCCGGTTTCAAACGTTCTACCTGCCGGTTTAAACTTGCCAGCAAGGGGCTGTTCTCACCAGTGGTTTTACGTAGTCTTTCCAGTTGCAATTCCGTTTCGGAAAGCCTGCTCACCAGTTCCAGCAATACAGGATCAGATAAGCCCAGTGTACCCGGAACAATATTGCCGCCGGGATTCTGGCTGGTAACATATCTTTCAATAGCATCCAGTACAGATAGCTGCATATTCGCTTCACTGATCTTGCGGTCGTTTTCCTGCACACCCGCCAGGAATATTTTGCTTTGCTCACTGATATCCACAATGCCCTGTGCAGTTTTGAAATGCTCCACTTCCGTTTCCGCCTGCCCCAGCTCCGCACTGACAATGCGCAGGCGTTCTTCCACAAACCGCATGGTATTGGCGGAAGTCCTGTTCTTATCTTCCACGGCTGCCTGGCTGTACACGCGGATCAGTTCATTCACAATATCCTCTCCGCGTTCCGGCGCGGCATCGGTGTATTCAAGATCTACTACACTGCCGGCTTTTGCGGCAGGCATCACTTTCATGGTGCCAAGAATGATCTGCATCCATGTTTTTTCATTCATAATATGCAGTACATAACTGGCAGCTGTATCCGTATGTTTGCCCTGAGCTTTGATGAGCATTTTTCCCCAGCGTGTTTGTACTGTATCATTCAGTGGGTATTTCTTACCGTCAATGGCTACACGCTTTTGTACAGGATCATAGGTAAAAGGCCAGTTGCCGGTAAAAGCCATCTGTATTGCTTCCGGTTCCAGGAAAGTAAATTTCAACGGGCTATCTTTATAAAGAACAACATCTCTTATCTTTCCTTTTTCTATTACTTCTCCATAAAGATTAAGGTTCCTGATCACTTCTTTTGTGAGCGTACGCGATTTCAGTATTTCTATTTCATTCTCCATTACTGTTTTGTTGCCGCCCATAAGGTCGAGCGATTGCAGCATATCGCTGGCAGCAAGACCGTTGGTAGCTTCCTGTACCAGGAGCACACCGGAAATTTTATATAAAGGAGTAGCATAACGGAGATAAACGAAAGCAGCCACCAACGCTATCACTACAGCGCCTGCAAAAAAAGGCCAGTAGGGCAGATAGCGGGAGCGGATGATAGTAAGCAAACTATCAGGAGCTTCCGTGTGCTGGGTTTTATGTCCGTTTACTTTTTGCATAGCCTAATTATTAATAACTAACCGGTCGAGGATAATAACGAGTAAAGAAAGACTGCTGAGTATGATAGGCAGTATTTGCCGGGAACGGTCAGCCGTCGCTACTTTTGATTTATTGGGTTCCACATACAGGATATCATTTGGTTGCAGAAAATAGTAAGGAGAATTTAGGATACGTTTGTCGTTCAGATCGATGCGTCGTATAATCCGCTGCCCGTCTATCTCCCGGATCAACAATACATTATTACGTTTACCAAACACCGTTATATCACCTGCCATTCCCAATGCTTCCAACACCGATATTTTCTCGTTGGTTACGTTCACTACGGTCGGTTTATTTACCTCTCCCAGTATAGTTACGCGGTAGTTGAGAAACCGTATACTCACCACCGGGTCTACCAGGAGTTTCCGTTCAATGAGCTGATCATGCAGGTATACGGTGAGTGCTTTCTTCGTAAGACCGGTTACTTTAACAGCGCCGAGTATCGGGTACTGTATATATCCCTGTTCGTCTACCAGGAAGCCCCCCAGCATAGCGCCTGCTCCTGCATTTGCGCCACCTGCGCCGGAAGCGGAGGTCATGTTGGATACATTATAAATGATCACATCCTCCGGATTCAGACTGCTTACATTGATCTGTAGTATATCGTTCTTTTGGATACGGGGGTCAAAACTGCTATCTGATGGTAATAGCACCGTATCTCTCACATCATTGAAATAAACAGCATTTTTGGTTGACACGCATGAAGTAAACAAACAACTTAAGCACAGCAATCCCAATCCCATCCAGGTTAAGCAGGTTTTCAATATCATCGTATGGCATTTAACATCATCACTTACACTGTCCGTTCATCGCAATACAATATTACTTCAGAAGCAGGTGGCATTCAATTACTCACTACAGTACAAATGGGGATGATTGGTACGGTATCCTTACTTATTAAAGTAAGCCACCACCCACAGCCGCAAACATATCAAACAAATTGAAATACGAATTAATTGTTTGAAGCAGGATAAAAAAGATAGTAGTGAATAAATTATTTGAGAAAATTTTTGAGATCAATTCAGATTTGGTTGAAACATTCAATTTAAAATATACCTTTTTGAGATGCTGGTTTACTGTAAACACTGTTACAAACAACTTCGCCGCCATTTCCTTATATGAGTAACCTTCCTTAAGCAGGGCCACCAATTCATATTCCCTGCGGGTAAGTTTGTCTTTGATACTTTCCAGCGGATCTTTATTAATATGAGTAATGAGCAGGTGGGCAGCACGTGGCGATAAAGAAGCGCCGCTTTGCACGGTATCCATCACCGACTGGTAAATATCGCTCAGACGGCTGGATTTAATAACATAACCGCTTGCGCCGTTCTTTATAGCTTCAATAATATACTGCTGCTCTTCATGGCCCGACAGTACAATCACCTTTGTATCGGGGTATAGCCGTTTCACTTCACGGAGTCCTTCAATGCCGGATATCCCCGGTAGGGTAATATCAAGCAGGATTACTTTTACATCCGGATAAGTAACGGGTAAAGCCATAAATTCTTCAATGGATTTACAGGCAAACATCACCTTGCACTCCTGGAAATCTTCCAGAAATTCACGGTAATTACTTAGCAGAAAATGGTTGTCTTCTATGATTCCAAGGTTGATCATGGTTAAAAGGGGGTATGGTGCTCAATGATATGGTTTAATAAGATAATCTGAAAGTAAATATAGTTGTAAAAATGATAGCTGTACACTATAAATTATTTATAATATATTATTCTATAGCAAACAATTAAAAAGGAGATCAATAAATTCTATCAATCAAATTATAAAATATAATATATAAATATTCAAACAAGCTATGTTAAATAAAAGATACCAAATTGTACTTTTTTAAAAATATAGATAAGTTTCGTATATTGTGTACAACCAGTATTTGTCCAGCTAACCCGGTATCCTTCGAAATAGCAACCTTATTCAGAATCAACCAAAAAAAGAGTATGCTGAACCATATCAACGAGCATGCAGAAGGCCAGAAATCAATACCCGAAATGCGATCGGATCTGATAGCTATCGCTTCGCATCAATTCAAAACACCCATCAGCGCCATCTCCTCTTCCATTGAGTTACTTGAAACAAAAATGCAGCGGGATGAATTAATGCTACCATTTTACGAACGTAATTTGTCGCGGATAAAGGAAGAAATAGACATTTTGAGTAACATGGTAGATGAAATACTTACTACTGGCAGTATGATAGCCGGTAACCCCGTAACAAAGCCGGAAGAAACGGATCTGCCCGTATTTGCCGCTATGATCCGGCAGCAATATTTCAATCGCCGTACCGACCGGCGGCAGCTTCATATCAGGATATACGGCCGCCCACGTGCTATGTCTATCGACAGAAGCCACCTCGCCGGCATACTTACCAATCTCATTAGTAATGCGTTTAAATATTCTACAGGCAACCCTTTACTCAGTTTGCATTACCGGAAAAACCACCTGTGTATCAAGGTAAAAGACAATGGTATCGGTATACCGGAGGCGGATATACGTTTTTTATTCACTCCTTACTTCCGTGCTGCAAATGCACGCAGTAAAGAAGGCACCGGCCTCGGGCTTGCCATTGTAAAATCCTATGTGGTGGCCAACAACGGGCATATTACGGTGAACAGTGATACAACCGGATCGGTTTTCATAGTTACCTTTAATTATTAACGGATCAACATTACTGTTCCTTTAAGCAGATGCTGCCCGCCCCGGCTGTCGGCATAAGTACATACATATACATAAGCCTGCACCCCCGCCGGCATTCCCTTATAACTTCCATCCCATCCGGCTTCCGGCGTATCAGTCGCAAAAACCAGCGCTCCCCATCTGTCGTATACCCGTAACCGGTAGTCGTGTATGGCATCGTATACCTTCGGCCGGAACACATCGTTTTGCCCATCGCCGTTAGGACTGAATGCGCCGGGCATTACCACCGTACAGTTTTTCCAGGGAGATATCACTTTGATACCTGCACTGGCGCTGTAATCATGTGCGTCGGTTATTTCCGCCATATGCATTCCTGCCGCAAGCCCGGGGAACACACTGTCTGTTTGCCACGGCCCGTTATCAAGCCGGTACCTGAAAGGAGGCGCCCCGCCCAACACGTGCAGCATGGCTCTCCCGTCGGCCACATCACCGCAACTGCAGGGCTTTACACTAGCCTGTATCACCGGTGGTGTGAACGGATCGATAGCAGAAAGATTATCCATCAGCAGGGCTATGCCGTACATGCTTTTATTACAGGGCGAAGTAGGGTAAGCCCAACAGGAGATATAAGTATAATTATGGCGTGGCCTCAACAAAGCATGATACCGTTGCCAGTTTTCATGCGTAAAGTTGCCCGATGTCCATAACAGTTCCGCTGTATCTCCCGGGGCATTGCCACCAAAAATAGCCAGGTTGCCATAACAGGCCGGGTACAAATAATAAGGGGTATAGGCCAGATCCAGGCTCAGTATATAGGCGCTGTCCTGTTCCAGGGCGGCCGGCAGCTGCTGTGCAATCCCTTCCAGGAAGCCCTTTCCGCTGTGCATACCAATATAACTGTTGCCCGCTGAGGGAGCCAGCAGGATCTCAAAAACGCCCGGCTGTGTATCCGGCGTTCCATCTGCCACCAGCCAGTGAGCCGGGATAAAACCTTTCCCGGTACGGCCTTCCAGCGAAGGGTTATTCAGGGATATACGCTGCGCCTCCGCAGGCACATACAACGCCAGAAACAGCCAGCAGCACAGCATTCCGTTTATTACCGAGAGATCTGAAAACATGCCGCCCATTTACCGGGATAAAATTACCGGTTCTCTTAATCACGGCATATACTCATAACAGTAGTTTGTTATCCTACTTTTCTTTTGTTTTATGTGCCTGAAAAAATATCTTTGCCCACGTAAAAGCCCCGGCACACCATTGTGCCATTGTTTTAATCCGAAAAACACCTTTATCATGAAAAGATCCGTACTGTATTTTGCCCTGGGAGCCTCCCTGCTCACCACTTTTGTGTCATGTAATGAAACCGGCAAAAAAGACGGTAACAGCGCATACGCAGACAAATCCGCATCGTCCGCAAATGATGTAATTGAGTACACCAACCTGATTGTAGACCTGTCTAACAAAAACTCCGACTACGTAGAACGGCTGGTAAACAATGCCGACCGCGTTACCGAACTGTTATCCGGTAAGGGCAATCCCACCTTTCTCAGCACTATTATCAAGCCCATAATGATTGGTATGATCAGTCATGGTAAAGTGAAAGTAGAAGAACCGGTAGATGCCTTAAATAAGGAAGATCAGAAATTCTTCAAAGAAAAAGTAGCCAGCTTTAAAGGATCTTTCGATAACCTGAAAACAACCTACACCCAACTGGATGATTACCTGAGAGCACAGGACTATAAAGACGACAAGGGAGCCAAAGGCCTTGCACTGGCAGATTCTATCCGTAGTGGCGCCCAGGTGTTCTTCGAACAAAAAGCCATCCTGATGAAAAGAGTAAATGAAGTGGCGGACGCCAGTGAAGCGATCATCCTGAAAGACAGCCCCCTGAAAGAGTATGTACTGGCTATGAAAGGCGATATGCAGGCAGTGCGCGATTATATTAACCTGCTTGGGGAAAACGGCGAGGATTTCGCTAAAATCAGCGACAAAGCGCAGGCTGCCTATGATGCACTGGAAAAAAACCAGGCGGCACATGCCGGTCTCGATATGGCCAACGCCGCGAAAGAAAGCAAAGAGGGCTATTATAAGAGCTTCTATGATAGCTACCACGACTTTCTCATCACTGCAAAAAGAATTATGCGCGATGCCAAAGAAAAAGGACAGATGACGGAAAGCCAGCTCGAAAGCCTGGACAGTGCGCTCGATAGCATGATCGGCAGGTACAACACCTTTACAAAATAAACAGCTTTAAAAATAAAAAACCGCAGCCAGGAATGGCTGCGGTGCTTTTCTTATCCACTCGTTTATCGTTGTAAACTCAACGCTGTATTATGCGAAAACTCTTGTAATGTAGCCGCTATGGTCTTTTCCAGTGCTACACCTTCCAGCTCCTTACGAAACGCTTTCTCTTCCAGTGCTAACATCACTTTATATAACGGTTCATTATTTACTTTCTTTTGCAGGTTAATTTCGCTGCTTTCTCCATAGATCTTATCCCAGCTTTTACGCACCACCGCCCAGAAGGCCTTATGCTGTCCTGTGTATAAGCCAGCAGCTGCCGGTTCTCGTATTGCCAGTCTTCCGTCCAGTGCTTAATTACAAAACTGTCGGCAATGAGCAGGTGCTGCAACACAATACGGCGCGGATCTTCCGCTGCCACTGTTATATATTCAACAGCATCTACAATTTTATGGTATCCTTTAGGAGTATAGCCGGTATCTGAAGGGAATGTTTCTGCATACTCAAAGGTCACATCCTGGCAGCCGCACATACTTTTGATAGCCGCTTTATCCTGCGCCAGTTTATTGCCGGCCTTCTGGGCGGATGCTGCCAGCGTAATGAATGCGCTAATGGCTAAAATGAAAATACGCTTCATAAAAATAAGATGAGTGCTTAAGTGAGCAGGAATAAATATTTACATCCTGGAACTTACCTGAAATTGTGACGCAAAAGTAAGGGCATAAACACAAGTGCCCTTACCAATTTGGGAAAGTTATTTACGAGATCCGGAAATTTGCATTTAACTTAGTTAGTCCGGAACACCAACCGGTATACAAACATTTTACATCAACAGCTGTTCATTAAATTTATGAAAACACAATACTTCCCTGCGGGCGACAGGGGCATTAAAAACATAGGCTGGCTGAAAAGCAATTTCTTCTTCAGCTTCAGCGATTTTTGCGATCCCATGCGGAGTGCTTTTGGTACCCTGTTCGCTTTCAACGATGATTACGTGGAAGCAGGTAAAGGCTTTGGTATCCACCCGCATGTGAATATGGAAATCATTTCCATTTTGCTGAAGGGAAAGATGAACCATAAGGATACCATGGGATACAGTACCGAAATAACAGCGCCCGCCGTGCAGATCATGAGCGCCGGTAGCGGGTTAAGGCATGAAGAATACAACATCGGCACGGAAGAAGTGAACTTTCTGCAGATATGGATCGCTCCCAAACAACAAAACATTGCGCCGCGATACCAGCAAAGAAATTTCCCGCTGGAAAAAAGAAAGAACAAACTGGTAACGGTTGTATCCGGCGAGGAAGGAATGGAGCATTGCTGGATCAATCAGAATGCAAAGTTATCGCTTGGCTATTATGAACAGCCAGCTGGTATTACCTATACATTCAACCCGGTAAACAAATGCCTGTTCATTTTTTCCATTTCCGGCGCACTGAAAATACAGGAGCAGGTGCTGCAGCCACGCGATGCGATCGGGATATGGGAAACCGGTGAAGTGACACTGCAGTGTGGGGAGAAAACGGAGTTCCTGATCATCGAAACACCTGTCAATCAAAAGTAAATGCCCGCTTAATACATATTAAATACAAACATATTATTGCTTTTATAAAATATAACATCCTATTTTTTCATACAGGTAATTTATTCCGCCGGGAATCATTAAATTTATATTGCACCGCTCCAAAGGGTCAATTACCTGTATGATTAATACCTCTCAAAATAATTACATAGGTTTCGATGCACTCTTTAACCATGCCACCATCAGTATACTGGTAGCTGACCAGCAGCACCGGATCCTGATGGCGAACCCCTTCCTGCTCCACCAGTTTGGCTATACGAAAGATGAACTGACAGGACAGTCAGTTAGCCTGCTGCTCCCCGTTAACGGCAAGGAAGAATACGCCGCACGGAAAAACGGCAGCCAGTTCCCGGTAGAAATAAGCCGGGCCGCCCACACTACACCAGAAGGAATACTAACTATTATCTACATCACCGATACTACAGATCGCCGCAACGCAGAAATGACATTGCGCGAGCTATCGCAGCAGCGGAAAGAAGCAACGGTGAAAGACAGGTCCCTTCAGCGGATGACCAGCTTCCTCAACAGTTTATGGACCAGCACCGGCGCTATGATCATCGTTATCAATAACGACGGCTTTATCAGGTGGTTCAATCCTGCTGCTGAAAGGATCCTGGGTTATAAAGCCAGCGAAGTAGTGGACGTATACACGCCTATGCTGTTCCACGATCCGGAAGAAGTAGCCCTGCGGGCAGAACAATTCTCCGGGCAACTGAACCAACCTGTTGCCCCCGGCTTAGAAACCCTTACTATAAAGGCCAGGCTGAACCTGTACAACGAATATGAATGGCAATATATCCGGAAAGACGGCAGCACCCTGCCGGTATCCCTGACCGTATCCGCCATTCGCGATGCCAGCGATATTACCGGGTACATCGGTATTGCCATCGATCTTTCCCGCATCAAAATAGCTGAATCCGAGCTGAGAAGCTCCCTGGAAAAAGAACGCGAGCTCAACGAACTCAAATCCAGGTTTGTATCCCTGGCCTCCCACGAATTTAGAACACCACTCAGCGCTATCCTCTCTTCCATTTACCTGGTATCCAAATACGAATCAGATGATGATGTAGCCAAACGGAGTAAACATATCCAACGCATTATTTCTTCCGTAAATATGCTCACGGATATATTGAACGACTTCCTCTCGGTAGGAAAAATAGAAGAAGGAAAGATACAGGTACGCCACAGTACTTTTGATGCCGGGAAACATATCAGCAATATCCTCGGCGAAATGGACGGACTTAAAAAATCAAGGCAGAATATTTACTATGCACACCACGGTACCGCCCAGGCCTGCATGGACCCCACGTTGTTAAAACACATTGTTATGAACCTTGTATCCAATGCCATCAAATTTTCCCCGGAGGGAGCCATTATTTCCATCCGTTCACAATGCAGCGACGGCACATTCCGTTTATCCGTAAAAGACAAAGGGATCGGTATCTCGGCCGAAGACCGCCAGCATCTTTTTGAGCGGTTCTTCCGCAGCCAGCAGGTATCCAATATCCAGGGCACAGGGCTGGGGCTGCATATCGTAGCCAAATACGCGGAACTGATGAATGGTACCGTTACGTGCGACAGCCATCCTGAAAAGGGCACTGAGTTTATTGTTACGGTTCCTTTCCCCCAAAACTGATCACAATGGAAAAAATATTGCTGATTGAAGATAATCCGGCTATTTGCGACAACGTAGCGGAAATCCTGGAACTGGCCAACTACCAGGTGCTTACCGCCACCAACGGCAAAGAAGGAGTGGCGATGGCGCTGGAACACCTGCCGGACCTGATCGTATGCGATATTATGATGCCCGTGCTGGATGGCTATGGCGTATTGCATATGCTGCATAAGAACAGGGCCCTGCAAAAAACGCCATTCATCTTCCTCACAGCCAAAGCAGAAAGAACAGATATGCGGAAAGGAATGGAACTGGGCGCAGATGATTATATCACCAAACCTTTTGAAGGTACCGAATTACTCAGCGCCATTGAAAGCCGCCTGAAAAGATGTGCAGAGATCAAACAGGATACCGTAACCGGTTTGCATGGACTCCGCGTGCTGCTGTCCGCCAGTACAGGTAAAGATCCGCTCACCATGCTCAGGGAAGACCGTAACACTAATCATTATAAGAAGAAACAAAGCATTTACGCCGCCGGCAACCGCCCGGATCACCTGTACTATCTCCTGCAGGGAAAAGTAAAAACCTATAAACGTAACGATGAAGGCAAGGAACTGATCATCGGTTTGTATAATAAAGGCGATTTCCTGGGATATAATGCACTGCTCGAAGGCGGTAATTACCAGGAATATGCCGAAGCGATGGAAGATACGCTGCTGGCGGTTATTCCGCAGAAAGACTTTGAACAGCTGATCAGCAGCAACCCGGAAGTGCTGGGAAAATTTATCCAGCTTTTATCTAAAGAAATGGCGGAGAAAGAACAGCAGCTGATCGGGCTGGCATATAATTCACTCCGCAAAAAAGTAGCGGAAGCCCTGCTGCTACTCAACAAGAAATATAATACGGAAGGCAGCAAACATTTTACAATTGATATAAGCCGGGAGAACCTTGCGGCAGTAGCAGGAGTGGCAAAGGAATCGCTGATACGGACATTGGGCGACTTCAGGGACGAGGAACTGATTACATTGAAAGAAGGACAGATCGGCGTACTGTCTGTAAAAAAACTGGCAGCACTGGTGAACTAAGGGAGCTAAACTTTTTCCGCTGCAATAAATACAAGGAAGGTCACTTTCATCCGCTCATATTCCTCCATCATTCCTTCCATATCATTTTTCAGCACAGCATAATCGTGAGGAGAAGGCACTTCGGCCGGTTGTTTATTCAACCATTCCAGCTGCTCCCCTACTTCATGTCTTAACAGGATAAGCAGTTCCTCCCTGTCCAGCATGGTAAGCTGAAACTCTTCCGCCTCCTCAATAAACGACCGTCGCGTTGTTTCCTTCAACGCAGCTGCCAACCGGTTGATCAGCGAGGCATTATCTTCTCTTAAGGCTTTCAGAATCCGGATCCAGTTACTGCACGCTTCCTTATAGGCAGCAATATCTGTTTCCTTCAAAGGTTCATAAGACATATTGATAATTGCTAGTTGTAATAGGTTTGCTGCATCTGCAGGCGCTGATCCGCACTCCATCTCTTTAACAGCTGACATAAATGTTGCTGATGATGATTCATCTGGCGGATACCCGACATCAGCTCCATTAAATACCGGAGATACTGTTCTCCGGGTAAATAATTCTCTCTCTTCGCCACATCTTCCAGCGCTGCCGTCATTGATTTGCTTTGCAAAACAAATTCTCTTACTACTTTATATAACTTGTTGATATGCTCCTGTCCGGGCTCTGCAGCCGGTTCTCTTTTTTTGGACCTTGCAGATGGCTGCAATTCCTGTTTCATATTACGCAGGATCACATTATGATAAATGGATACTTCCCGGTAAAAATGAATGAGCAGATCGCTGAAGTCGAGATACAAACCCGGTAAAGTACCTGCAGCCGACTGTACCTGTGTGTAAAAATCTTCCAGCTTCTCCAACACCCTGGCCGTTTCAGGCGCAGCTTTTTC
>JBCNPS010000183.1:0-12086 GCA_039593235.1 Chitinophaga sp.
ATTATTACAGGTATCCTGGTAGGTATCCCTGCGTTGTTCCTGAATCTCACCATCGTTACAGACCTCACCAGCATCGGCACCCTGTTTGCCTTTATCCTGGTTTGCGGAGGCGTACTGATTTTACCAAGAGAGGAGAAAGCCACAGTAAAGCGGTTCCAGCTGCCCTATATCAACGGGCAGTTCATTGTTCCGGGCATCATAGTGGCGCTTGTTTTTGTATTTCATAAAGAAATTGCCACCAAACTTTCCCTGGCCGGCGGCTGGGAGGTATGGAAACATAACATTCCCTTCTACATATTTGTGCTGGTATCCATCGCGCTTTCGTTTTTCTCACTTACCCGCAAACTGTCGCTGATACCTGTTTTAGGCATGCTCAGCTGTTTTTACCTGATGACAGAAATCGCGCTTAAGAACTGGATCGTTTTCTCCATATGGCTCGTGGTAGGTTTAACAATTTATTTCCTCTACAGCTATACCAACAGCAAGCTGGCCGCAAAAGCTTAAATCTTCGTAACTTCAGTGTAGCTCTTTGATCCTAAAATTTATATTTTATGAACATGCTACAACGGGTTGAACACTGGGGTGATAAACATCACCCGAATTGGCTGAGTGTGGTCCGCATTCTGCTGGGGATATTTCTCATGTATGTGGGTGTGCGGTTTGTACAGGACCGCGATGCACTGATCTCCATGATTAACCAGAACCCCAATCTGGCCACCCTGTCCATATTCCTGGGACATTATGTTGTATTTGCGCACACGGTAGGAGGGTTGTTCATTGCTATGGGACTGCTTACAAGGTTCTCTGCGCTGGTGAATATCCCTGTATTGCTGGGTGCTGTATTTTTTGTTCATTCTCCAACAGGGCTGTTTACCGTCTATCCCGTAATGGGTATCTCCTTATTGGTATTGTTCCTGTTGATATTCTTCCTGATTGAAGGCAGTGGCCGTATTTCAGTGGATGAATACATGCGCCGGCACCCCGAAAAGGACCGGTCAAGGAAATACGCGGACTAGCTATTCTTCATATAGCCGTGCAGGTGAGTGTTACCATTTTAATGGCAATGGGGAGTTGTGTTTGCTGTGGATCGCCTTCGGCGATGCGGATTTTGTTTGACTCAGGATTACACTGATTTTGTTGATTTGTTTGATTTTAAAGGATTTGCAGGATAGGAGCGCGTATGTCCTTCCAATCTTCTATTTTTGCAGCAGAAGAATGCAATTATGAAATACCAAAAAGGCGACAACATCCTGTTGTTGAGTTCAAAAGAAGAAGGAACAGTGGTTGACATTGTGAATGATAATATGGTGATGATAGAGGTGAAAGGAACGTCATTCCCGGTGTACCTGGATCAGATCGACTTTCCCTATTTCCATCGTTTTACCCAGCAGAAACTGGTCAAAGAAAAGCCAAAACTGATCCCCGGCGATGAGATCAAAGTAGACAGGAAGAAGTATGAAGTGTTCAAAACAGATAAAGGGATGTTCCTGTCTGTTTTGCCGGTATACCAGATGGATGGATACGATGAAACGGTGAAGCTGATGAAGTTTAACCTTTTCAATGATACGCCGCACACCATGCGTTTCTATTTCCAGATATGGCTGAATAACCAGCTGGATCTTGAGATCAAGAATGAAATATATCCATATAATCATTTCTATCTTGCCGATCTCCTCTTTGAATCGCTCAATGATAACCCGCGGCTTGAGTTCACTTTTTTCCTGAAGGAACCACAGCCAAAACTGGCCGCTTCTGTAAAGAAAACCTGGAAGATCAAGCCTAAACAGATGTTTATACAGCTGGAGGAACTGCGAACCAAAGCAGAAGCCACCATTACTTACCCGCTGTTTGATAAATTTCCGGAGAAAGCACCCGAGCCGCCTGCACCTGTGGAGCAGGCAAAGAAGAAAGCACCTGTTACCACGGTGGGATCAGGCAATTTTGCCAGCCTGCTAAGCAAGATACAGCTGCAGCCGGAAACTTCCCTGGAGCCCAAGCATGAAGTAGATCTGCATATTGAGGCGCTGGAAAAAAACTGGAAAGGACTGAGTAATATCGCTATCCTGGCCATACAGCTGAATGCGTTTCAACGTTACCTGGAACTGGCCATCAGCCATCATCAGCATAATCTCATTGTGATTCATGGAGTAGGGAAAGGCAAGCTCAAAGATGAGATCCACCAGGTACTGAAACAAACGCCGGAGGTAGCTACCTTTGTGAATCAATACCACGCCAGGTATGGCTATGGCGCTACTGAAATAACGTTTAGGTAATATTTTCATTACCTTCGCGCTTCAACTACAAACCGTGCTATCGTTCCGTTGCTTATGTAACGGGAAGGAAAGTCCGGACAGCGCAGAGCAACGCACCACCTAACGGGTGGGGCCCGGTGCAAACCGGGTACAGCAAGTGCCACAGAAAATAACCGTCTGCTATGCAGATAAGGGTGAAAATGTGGGGTAAGAGCCCACGGTGCAGGCAGGTAACTGTTTGTGCGGGTAAACCTTGCGTGCTGAAATGCCATGTATACGGTCGTTTGAGGGCTGCTCGCCCGATGACCGAGGGTAGGCAGATACAGGCAACATGCGAATGTTGCCGCAGATAAATGATAGCAGCTTGTTCCGGCTTGCCGGAACAGGAACAGAATCCGGCTTACAGGTTTGTAGTTTTTTTCTTTCTCTTTTTTGATATCCTAAAATAACCTGTTAACTTCCCATTATATTTAATCTATATTTTATGAATCAGAAAGATGAACGAACCTGGGGAGCCCTTGTACACCTGGGGGGAATTATTGGGATGCTCATACTTCCTACTGTTGGCAACATTATCGGGGTACTGGTGTTTTGGCTGATCAAGAAAAATGAATCCACTTTTGTAGACAGCCAGGGAAAGGAAGCTATCAATTTCCAGATCACACTAAGTATTGCTGCGGTAATTGTAAACCTGATCAATAATATTGCTACCGGTTTCTGGTCGCTCACCAGTTTCTGGCGTCATACCAGGGGAGAGTTTTATAATGTTTGGGGCTGGACCAACCTGCTCGGTATATTGTGGCTGCTGAACGTTATTTTTAGCATTGTTGCAGCTGTAAAAGCCAGTAATGGCCAGTCTTACAAATATCCGCTGAGTGTACGTCTTGTAAAATAATATTAATAAAAAGCGATCGGGAATTTTATCTTCTGAAAGATAAAATTCCCGATCGCTTTTTATTAATATTGAAGGAATCAGTTCTTCCTGACAGCCTTTACTCTTGCTTTGTGTTGTTTTTTGCCCTTTACATTCTCACCCTTAATGGTAGCGGCCAGCTTTAATGCTTCATAGGCATTGATCATTCCCCCGGTAATGGAGAGATCTGCAAAATTTACTTTTTCGTCGGAGCTACCTGGCTTATTTACTTCAATGGTGCTGTCCGGCAGCGGTGTGGCGCTTTTTTCCAGCACATATTTCAGTTGTTTGGCGCTAAGCTCCGGGTAGTAGGAAAGTACCAGCGCAGCTACACCGGCTACTACCGGGCTGGCCATACTGGTTCCGCTGGCGCTACCGTATTTGTTGCCGCCGGGAATAGTAGAGTAGATCTGTACACCCGGTGCAAAAAGATCCACGGAATGCTTACCATAGTTGGAGAAAGGAGCTACTTTATCGTTACCGAGCCCTGTATTGCTGGCGCCTACTGTGATCACATTGGTAGCCACTGTGCCGTCCAGGTAATTCGGGTTAGGGTAATTGGGAACAGAATCGTTGTTGCTGCCGTCGTTACCGGCGGCGTGCACCAGTAATACGCCTTTTTCTTCAGCATATTTAAAGGCGGCATCTACCCAGTCTTTATGCGGGGAGAACGGTTTACCAAAGCTCATATTGATGATCTGTGCGCCGTTATCTACCGCATAGCGGATGGCTAAAGCCACATCTTTATCCCTTTCATCTCCGTCGGGAACGGCTTTTACCGCCATAATGCGCACGTTGTCGGCCACGCCGTCCATACCCACGCCATTGTTCCTGGCGGCGGCAATAATACCGGAAACGTGGGTACCATGGAATCCAAAGGTGCCCATCACATCATTGTTGCCGTATTTATTATCGTTGATATCATCAAGGTTATCGCCTACAATCCTTTCCCTGTTGGCGTTTGGCGCTACTTCAGTGCTTTCTGCCTTACGTTTCAGCTCATTCATGTACTCCTCAAATTCCATTTTAAATTCGCCGTAAGTAGCAGGTTCATCGCCGGCGCTTTTCAGCAAACGGCTCATGAAATTGCGTGCCAGCAGCACATCCTGGTTGGTAGTTTGAATACTGTCCAGCTGCGCTACATTGAAATCATCCTTACCGAGATAGTTTTTCAGGATGGTTTCACACTTCTTTACGTTTTCCTGGAGCTTCGACATGCTTTTGTACTGCATCTTAAACTGGGAATTGGGCTTCTCAATTTTTGCCTGCAGCTGCTGCCAGATGGCATATTCCTTTGAATCTTTTGCCAGTGCGGAATCAGGGTTGCCATAAAGGCTTTTATACCGGTAGTACTCGCGGGCGGCTTCTTCTGAGTCTTCTTTCAGGCTGCTGCCGTCTTTGCCACCGAGGAAGTTCCAGCCGTGAATATCGTCCACATACCCGTTACGGTCGTCATCCTTGCCGTTACCGGGGATTTCGCGGGTATTGGTCCACAAAATGCTTTTCAGATCCTCATGGGTGGTATCAATCCCTGAGTCGATCACCGCCACAATAACGGGGGTGCTTTTCTTCCCTTTTAACAATTCCTTGTAGGCTTTTTCTGTCGACGTACCATAAACACTATCGGTGTCGTAACTGAGTAATTGCCAGTTTTTGGGTATCTGGGGTTTACTTTGCGCTTCAGTATTTGTTGTAAATGCAGTCATCAATGCAACACACCCTGCCAGGACTGCAACCTCTCGGCTTAACAATTTCATGTTCAATAATTTTCCCTATAAAAAACGACTAAAAATATCATGATGATAAGATTAAAGGTATAGAAAAAGCGGTATAACATTAAATATTAATGATAAACGCGCTATTTGTTGGTTGATTGGGAGATTGGAGGGGATATCTGTTCATCCCCGATCCGCCGGTGGCCAGCCGGTCCATTGGCGATCTTATCCTGATTTGCTTGCCGCTCATAGCCAACAACCACCTGTCACAATCCCTTTTGCAATTGTTGCAGGCTGTCTTAGCTTTAACCTGTTCTTATTCCTCATACCCCTCATCTGCCAGGTCTTCGTTCGGGATTTTTACAGGTATCGTATTTCATTTACTTAAATCTACCCATCATGTTAAAAGCTGTTCTCATGGCCGCTTTGCTGGCCACCGGCCATCCCGTGTCCGCTACCGGACCCGAAGAAACCACCCTCATTTTCGTTAATGCCGCAGAAGTGGAATCATCCCCTTCCCCGGATCCAGGTCTCAGCGCTACAGGGCAGGAGCAGGCCTCCCAGCTGGTGTCTTCGCTTGAAGGAATGGATATCTCCGCCATCTATACCACCTTTCTTAACCGTTCTGTTCAAACGGTAACCCCGCTTTCAAAGGCGCGCCAGCAGCAGTTGGACTATTTCCGTTTAAACGGTGATCCGGATCAAACCACGGCTGTCCTGAAAGACATGATAAAGAAAAATAAGGGCAAAACGATTGTTATTTGCAGTGTTCCCGAAAATATTACTGCAATGCTGCAGCATGCAGGCGTGAGGGGAAAAACTATGAAAACACTGTATGACAAAGGCTGTGGACAGGTTTTAGTGGTGAAACAGCGTGAGGGCAATGCCGCAGTAGCACAAAAGTTGAATATGAATATTCAAAAAAAAGTCTAATATTTATATCCGGAAAAGTTGCTGATGGCTTCCCGCCATTATTAACTTTTCTCATAAGCATGGTTTCCGTTTAACGAAAAGCGGGGTTCTCTAACCTCGCTACTATTTTTAAAAACCGTGCCGCCATCGGTGTATGTAGAGAATGGTAACAAAGGTTACCGGGAACAATTCAACATAGTTATTTTATCAACCGCTTTTAAAAATCTGATCGGGTAGCGTCTCCTTTCACGAAAATTAAAAGCTCCGGGGCAAGCGCCTCGGAGCTGAATGATCCGCAAAATTATTTACAGTAGAAATATATGGTTATCAGCTATCCCTTTTGTTATAAAGAGATAGCTGATAAATTTATGTTAGAGATCAAATTTGATACCCTGTGCCAGTGGGAGGCTGTTGGAATAATTGATGGTATTGGTTTGCCGGCGCATGTAGGCTCTCCATGCATCAGAGCCACTTTCACGGCCACCGCCTGTTTCCTTTTCACCACCAAAAGCACCGCCTATTTCGGCGCCGGAAGTACCAATATTTACGTTGGCAATACCACAGTCCGATCCTGCATTGGAAAGGAACTGTTCCGCCTCCCGGAGGTTTAGTGTCATGATGGCGGAGGAGAGTCCCTGCGGCACATCATTCTGCATGGCAATGGCTTCGGCCAGCGTGGCGTATTTCATGACATACAGGATGGGCGCAAAGGTTTCATGCTGCACAATAGAATAGGTGTTTTCCACCGCTGCAATGCAGGGCTTCACATAGCATCCGGATTCATAACCCGTACCGGACAGCACACCACCTTCCACCAGGAAGGAACCGCCCTGTTGCCTTACCTGTTCAATAGCGCTGAGATAGGCATCCACAGCGGCTTTATCGATCAGTGGGCCTACATGGTTATGTTCATCCAGCGGGTTCCCGATACGCAATTGTGCATATGCTTTCACCAGTCGTGCTGTAAAAGCATCATATACACTTTCATGTATGATCAGCCTGCGGGTGGAAGTGCAGCGTTGCCCGGCCGTGCCTACCGCGCCAAATACGGCGCCGATGAGCGACATATCGAGATCGGCATCCTTTGAAATGATAATGGCATTATTGCCGCCCAGCTCCAGCAGGGAACGTCCCAAACGCTCACCCACCGCTGCGCCCACCGCTTTACCCATCCGGGTGGAACCGGTGGCGGAAACCAGCGGAATACGCTTATCATGCGCCAGCCATTCGCCTGCGTCCCTGTTGCCGGTTACCAGGCAGCAAACGCCTTCCGGTACATTGTTGGCGGCAAATACATTCGCCACAATATGCTGGCAGGCCAGCGCTGTAACAGGCGTTTTTTCAGAAGGCTTCCAGATACATACATTTCCACAAACCCAAGCCAGCATGGAGTTCCAGCTCCAAACCGCTACCGGGAAATTAAAGGCGGAAATGATACCGGTAATACCCAGCGGATGCCACTGTTCATACATCCGGTGTCCGGGGCGCTCTGAGTGCATGGTTAGTCCATGCAGCTGCCTCGACAGCCCCACGGCAAAGTCGCAGATATCGATCATTTCCTGTACTTCACCATATCCTTCCTGCAGGCTTTTCCCCATTTCATAGGATACGAGCTTGCCGAGATGTGTTTTATGTTCACGGAGCGCCGCCCCGATCTGCCGTACTATTTCACCTCTTTTGGGAGCTGGCCAGGTACGCCATTCTTTAAAGGCTTCCTGGGCGATGGCAACCACCTGGTCATAATCTTCCCGGTTAGCACTTTTAACGGTAATGATCTTTTTATTATTTACCGGTGAAAC
This sequence comes from Chitinophaga sp., assembly GCA_039593235.1. Taxonomy (GTDB): domain Bacteria; phylum Bacteroidota; class Bacteroidia; order Chitinophagales; family Chitinophagaceae; genus Chitinophaga. The sequence goes on from JBCNPS010000183.1 coordinate 7,592, forward strand.
CGAGGTGATCTCTTCCCCGTGAGCCGGCAACCAATGTGTTCCCGTGCTGATGCCACTTTGCGCTGCGGTGATGCCAAATGCTTTTAAGATATCTTCCATTGTTGGTGTATTAAGAAGCTAAAATTAGGAACTTTTTTTTGTTTGGGCGGCGTAGGTGCTTTCGAAGATCTTATCGGCGTTGCCGGCTTCAAACCCCTCCCGTCGGTGTTCCCGGCGTATTTCGCCTGCCGGCAGATGTGCAAATGCGGGCAGCACCTTTCTTTCGGCAAACTCCACATAAGAACCCGCAATGGGATATGCTTCCCCGCCGGCAAAGGTGGCGGTGATCATTCCCGCTACGGTAGCGCTTTGCAGCAGGTTACCATCAGGACTGGTTTTTATTTTGCCCCCGGCATCGTTGAGATGAAATCCATGTTGTTCCAGGAAGCGGTTGAAATCAGCCACCGTATTATATCCTGCCGGGAGGTTATGCACGCTCACGGTGAAATGATTGAGATAGTAGCGGTTGTAGATCACCCATGCGGCATATTCACTTTCTGCGGCCAGCACTTTGTAATCCGCCAGGGTAGGGGTTTGCCACAGGGCGCTGTGGAGGAAGAGATCCACCGCCTTGCTATCGTCCAGGTCCAGGGTATTTACCGGGTCGCTTGTTACTTCGTCTGTATAGCGGTGAATGATGGCCTGTGCGGCATTGCTCAGTTCGGCCACACGCAGCTCGCTGATGAAGATGCGTGGATATTGTGGTTCGGGCGGAGCATACCACCAGGCATCCAGTTTTTTGGCAGGGAAGTGATATTTATCCATTTTCGTATAGCCGTAATGGAGAAATATTTTTTCAAGCGATTGTACGCCGAGCTGCGGTACACCCATAGTGCGGAAGGCGATGTGATCATTTTCAATGTCATCTGCCTGTGCAATAATGCCTTCCTTTACCATGGCGGCAATCACGGCTCCAACATCCGGAACCCTTTGCTGATAGCGCTCCATCAGCCCGTTTAAAACATCTTTTAACATGACATACAGCTTTTAGGGCTAGTTATAATATACCGCAAAGCGGTTGTTGATCAGGTCATTGAATACTACGTCTTCCTGGCGTACAAAGCCATTGGCAGGCAGCAATCCTTTGGCGTGCAGGTCTATTACTGCACAGGCAGCGCCGGCGGTGGTGAGTTGAATGGCGGTAAAGTCCCTTCCTCCAACTGCCTGGTTATAGATCTTCCGGGAATAGGACCGTTGTACAGAACGGCCGTTCACCTGCCCGGAAACAGATACAAAAACCAATACTACGTCTTGCGGGGTGAAAGGTATGCTATCTTCCATTATCTCCTTCAGCATTTCTCTCTTTTTATTGAGTTTCAGCTCATTGAGAAGGATCTTCATCAGCTGGCAATGCCCCGGATAGCGTACTGTTTTATAATCGAGGTTATACACTTTACGATCCAGTATTTCGGCCAGTGCGCCCAGTCCGCCGGAGGTGTTAAATGCTTCATATTCCACGCCGTCCAGTGCAAAGCGTTCATATCCTTCCATAGGCATTACTTCTTTGCGTTCGCCTTCATGAATGGCGTCGCAGGGATTACAGTATTCATTGATCAGCCCATCTGTGCTCCAGGTAAGGTTATACATAAGGCTGTTGGTGGGAAACTGGGGCAGGGCGCCTACACGGAGACGAACGGCATCCAGCGAATCAAACTGTTTGGCAATATCGTGAGCGGCAATGCTGATGAAACCCGGTGCCAGTCCGCATTGTGGCATGAAGCTCACATTGGCTGCTGCGGCTATTTCACGGATAGCATTAGTGGTGGCCACATCTTCGGTCAGATCAAAATAGTGGGTGTTGGCTTTGGCAGCTGCAGTGGCAATTTTTACATTCAGGAAAAAGGGGCAGGCGCTGAGCACCATATCCTGTTCCTCCAACGCCTGTTGAAGGGAGCTGGCGTTGTTTACATCCAGTATCGTTTTGCGGATGCCGGCATCGGTACATTTTTGCAGCAAGGCATTATTGCTGTCGGCCAGCGTTACTTCGTAGTCGCCGGACTGTTGCAGTAAGAAAGCTGCAGTTTCGCCGATCTTACCGGCGCCGATAATCATTACACGTTTCATAATCTGTTTGGAATTATAGTGAAGCAGGAGATATTTTTTATCTCCCGGATAAATAAAAACAAATGACGCTTCCCTTAACTACGTATACACGTTACTGTTATACACCGTCAGATACATTTGCTGATTGGCTGAAAATAAGCCAATGCAAATCATCAGACATGATGAATGCCAGTATTGCGGATACAATAGTGCTACAAGCCATCCCGGTGGCTTTACAGGAAAGATATAAAAGGAAAAAGTGCTACCTATGGCACATGGGAGCAGGTGCTCCGCAGATAGGAGAGTAGAGAAAGCTGTATGTTTAACAGGTAGTTCATCAACTTATAAAGTGCGAAGCGAATATAGGGAATTTATATTAAACGCAAATGACGAATTTGCAGAGAGATAAAACATCTCTTTACAAATTCGTCATGCTTATTTTTTAAATCAATACTGTTCATTTTCATTCGGGAAATCTTTGGACTTTACATCGTTGATGTATGCCTGGGTGGCGCCAAAGATCTCGCTGTAGAGATCGAGGTAACGGCGAAGGAAACGTGGTTTGAACTCCTTATTAATGCCGAGCATATCGTGCATTACCAGCACCTGGCCATCCACGTACCTGCCAGCGCCGATGCCGATGATGGGAATTTCGACGGTTTCGGCCACTACTTTTGCCAGGGCAGCCGGAATTTTTTCCAGCACAATAGCAAAGCATCCTGCTTCCTGCAGCAGTTTCGCATCATTGATCAGCTTATTGGCTTCCGCTTCTTCGGTAGCGCGTACAGCGTAGGTACCGAATTTATAAATAGATTGCGGGGTGAGTCCCAGGTGCCCCATTACCGGAACACCGGCGGAAATAATACGTTTTACGGATTCAATGATCTCTTCGCCGCCTTCAATTTTAATCCCGTGGGCGCCGGTTTCCTTCATAATACGGATGGCGGATCCCAGGGCTTCCTTGGAGTTACCCTGGTAAGAACCAAAGGGCAGGTCTACCACCGCGAAGCAGCGCTTAATAGCCCTGACCACTGAAGCCGCATGATAGATCATCTGGTCCAGTGTAATGGGCAGGGTGGTTTCATGACCAGCCATTACATTGGATGCAGAATCCCCTACCAGCAGGATATCAATACCGGCATCATCAAAAATGCGGGCCATGGAATAATCATACGCAGTAAGCATGGAGATCTTTTCCCCGTCTACTTTCATCTTCTGCAGTATATGCGTAGTGACACGCTTTATTTCTTTATTCACAGACATAAGCAGTGAGCATTTAGCATTTAGCTGTTAGCAATAACCGCAAAGGTGGTAATATAAAAAGATAAAAGGAAATGTTTTTTATGTACGGCCGGGAATCAGGAATTGATGGCGATTTCCTCGTAAAGGGCATGAATAAGACCATCTGCAAGGCCTATTTTCGGTACATAAATTTCCGGCGTATCTGCCCAGCGCATAATATTCACGTAGATCTGCAGGGCGGGAACAATCACATCGGCCCGGTCTTCCCGCAAATTATACAGGTGAATGCGTTCTTCCACGGTGAATGCACTAAATTCCTTGTAGTAATCTTTTAGTGTATCCAGTGAAAGGGGCTTGCCTTCTTTTCTTTTGGAGAGGGAGAATATTTTATTGATGTTGCCGCCGGAACCGATGGCAATTACGGCGCCTATACCTTTGAGCTGTTGCTTCAGGAAATCTTTCAGCTGTTGCCAGTGGGCATCGGTAACCTGTTGCTGCAGCAGGCGGATAGTGCCTATGTTGAAGGATTCCTTAAAGATCTGTTTGCCGGCGCTGAAAAGGGTGATCTCGGTGCTGCCGCCGCCAACGTCGATATAGAGGTACGACTTTGTTTTATCCATGTTTTCAGCCACATGGTTTTCGTAAATGAAAGCAGCTTCTTCCTGGCCGGTAATGATCCGGATGTCGATACCGGTTTGGGTTTTTACTTCCCGGAGGATATCCACGCCGTTGCTGGCATCGCGCATGGCAGAGGTAGCGCATGCTTTGAGATACTTCACCTCGTATACATCCAGCAGCAGCTTATAGGCCCGGATGGTATCCACCAGGTGAGTGGCTTTTTTATCTGAAATAACCTGGTTGTTAAATACGTCAAAACCCAGTCGCAGCGGAACTCTTACCAGGTTTAGCTTGGTGAAGTCCATTACGCCCGCGCTATTCGGCGATGCTTCAGAAATGAGCAGTCTGGCAGCATTGGAGCCTATATCAATCGCAGCTAATTTCATCTGTCAGTCGTTAGATCAAAGGGCAAAAGTATAACTTTTTAAAGTTAATGGTATTGTTTTTCGTGAAGGTATTTATAGATCTCTATTTGTGTACGGATCTTTTTATCTCCATCTTTCCGGTATTCATTTTTCTGCTCATTATCCTTGGAGGCTTGGCAGCCGCATCC
>JBCNPS010000184.1:0-12065 GCA_039593235.1 Chitinophaga sp.
CCAGGCGGATCAAAGCGATGCGCAGAAATACCGGGAAATATTACTCAGTATTGATCAACCGGTTGATCTGTTAATTGAAGACGGCAGTCATGATCCTTTACATCAGAAAATTTCTCTTTTGGAAAGAATAGATTTCCCGGCGCCACGCGCAATCTATATTTTATAGGACCTTCATACTTCCCATCCTGGTCATGAATATTATAAAAAACGGGCAAAGACATTTAATAAGTCTGTTCTGAAATTTTTTGGTAGAAATGATAACATCTTTATGCCCCTGCAATGCCTGTTGCTCATTGATCATCTTAAAACCAATCAAATAGCGCTGGAAACTGTCCGTGACCGCATCAACTATAGAAAGAGCCTGTTTACTTTTAATGAAATTGAGTTATTATTTAAAAAGATAAAAAAAATAACTTTTTACAGACGCAGTGTCTTACCTGATTACTGCTATTCCTGCAAAACAAACAACTTTGACTTTACCAACTTAAAATGCGCCTGTGGTGCGGATTTATATGCGGAAGCCGATTCGATGACTGCAGTAATTAAATTTTAAAGGTATTCCGGCCTTTCTTCCTGTACCGGATGCGTCCGAATCGGCCCGGGGATTTATTGGTATGGCTTTTCGCATAGCTGAAGAATGCCTACAGAGCGGTTGTTTTTGTTGAGATACCCACACGGTTTAAGAAGTTCATGTGGCAGATGCAAATAATGATATCGGCTATTTCTTTTTCTGTGAAAAGAGATTTCAGCCTTTCATATACATCATCCGAAACACCATGATTGAAAATCAATGTTATTTCCTCCACTACTTCAAGCACCGTGCGTTCCGTGCCGGTAAACAAAGGACTCTCCTGCCAGGCGGATAGCGCAAATATCCGCCTGGCCGTTTCTCCGTTCTTCAGCGCATCCCGCGTATGGTAATCGATACAAAAGGCGCATTTATTTATTTGCGAAACCCTGATCTTAATAATGTCTATAAGGCTTTCAGGAATGGTGGATTCATACAGGCGTTTATCTATTCCCGATATTATTCGCGCTGACTACTGTCACTAATGCTCAGCACTTCCGTATGCTCAATGGCACGAATAGAAAATTGGGCGGCAGCTCCCTGCTGGTAGGCCATAAAATCCGATGTCCACCAGTTTTCCAAGGCAAAGTCAATGGTTTGTTCACTCCCGTTTTGCTTCAGGTAACATAAATGTACACAGCCTTTCACAATAAAGTATTTCTCAAAGCAACGGTGCCCTTCCGTTAAAAGCAGCTCCTTCTTCTTAAATTCCTTATGCACAAAGAACGGCTCCATTAAACCGGCCTTGTTTGCCGGAATGGTGCAAAACTGCGCTATATGAGCCAATAGTTGTTGTATCACTGAAGTTATTCGTTTACATGCAAATTAATGCACAATTACAAAAATACATTTTCATACAATTTCCTGAGATATGAACACATTTCCCCGCACATTCCGGGGGACCTTTGAGTCCATTAAATCATCAAGCATGAAAATAGTACTTACCGGTTCCTTAGGGAATATCAGTAAACCACTAACAGAAATACTGGTGAAGGAAGGCCACCAGGTGATCCTTATCAGTACAGATCCTAACAAGCAGGACCGGATACAGGCTATGGGCGCCCAACCCGCTATTGGCAGCATCCGGGACCTTCCTTTCCTTATTAACACTTTTACCGGAGCCGATGTTGTTTATTGTATGAATCCACTGGATTTCACATCACGCAGCGTAAGCGCGTGGGAAGAAAATATGGACAACTACATACAGGCCATCAGGGAAGCAGGAATAAAACGTGTGGTGGTACTCACCGGGTGGATAGCGCACCTGCTGGAATCTGTAAGGCCGGAGGAAAAGTTTGAGGCATTGACCGGCGTGTCTGTTACCTTTGTGCGGCCTGGGCCTTTTTACAGTAATTTCTATCACCTTAAGGAAATGATCCGTCAACAGGGCATGATCATATCCAATTATGGCGGAGAAGATATGGTAGCTTTTGTGGCCCCTGAAGACATTGCTGTGGCTATAGCCGGAGAAATCAACGCACCGGCGGTTACCCGTTTAAAAGTGAAATACGTGGCCAGCGAGGAGCTTACCTGTAACCAGGCAGCACAGATTATTGGAGAAGCGATTGGAATACCGGGGCTTCAATGGATAGTATTTCCCGGAGAACAGGTGAAACAGGCGCTCGAAGCCGCTGGCGTATCACCTGAAATGGCCGGATTACTGGTAGAAATGCAGGAAAATATGCACAATGGAAAAGCGCAAAAGGATTACTACCTTAACAGGCCCGTATTAGGGAAACGAAAACTGCGGGATTTTGCCAGGGAGTATGCTGCCTGGTATCATCAAAACTAAAACATCATGGCCGGAAACCTGCCCCTGAAAATAAAAGGCGTTAATGAGCTGTTACAGCTGAGAGGCTTGCCTGCTACCAAACATCCGCTTATCAGTGTAATTGATATTGCCGGGCTAAAGGAACTCCCTCAGCAGGTAGATATGCCGCTGACCACCGATTTCTACTTTATTGGTATGAGCAGGTTCACCCGGTCATGCGTGAAAATGAAATATGGACAGCAGGAATATGATTTTGATAAAGGGGTGATGAACTTTATAGCACCGGGGCGGGTATTCAGTTTTGACGCCGGCCTGGCAGAAGAAATAGATCCATCCGGATGGCTGCTGTTGCTCCATCCGGATTTTCTCTGGAAACATCCTCTTGCACTGAAAATAAAGCAATACCAATTCTTTGACTATACGGTAAATGAAGCCCTCTTCCTGTCTGATCATGAGGAGCAGACCATCAGGGGGTTGTTCAAAAATATTGAACAGGAGTATAGTACTAATATTGACAGGTTCAGCCAGGGAATTATTATTTCCCTCATCGAATCGCTGCTGGGTTATTCGGAACGCTTCTACCAGCGGCAATTCATTACGCGGGAAATCACCCACCACGGCATCCTGAGCCAGCTGGAAGCATTGCTGGAAAAAGCGTTTTCCAGGGAAGTACTGGAAAAGAATGGCCCCCCAACGGTAAAGGATATATCCAGCCAGCTAAATATCTCCCCTAATTATCTCAGTGGTTTGCTCAAAACACTTACAGGCAATAGTACCCAACAACACATACAGGAGAAGATCATAGAAAAGGCGAAGGAAAAACTGATAATGACAGATCTGTCGGTAAATGAAATTGCATTTGAATTGGGGTTTGAGTATCCGCAATCTTTCTCTAAATTATTCAAGACCAGGACAAATATTTCACCACTGGGATTCCGGAAGTCCGGCAGATTTTAACCCGTGAAAATATTATGGGTATTGCCTGAACAACTACGAATATTTTCGTATATTCATATTCCTTAAGCAGGTAAGTGGGCCCTCCTTCCACCGCCACCAGCATTTACTTCTAAAACAACAGACGCTATGAGGCGCTTATTTTCATTGCTTCTTCTCTTTACCGGAACCGTAAAAGCGCAATCCGGCCTTACTTTATATGACACGGTAAAAGACAGTATTGTAGCCAAGTTTAACCGGGGAGACTTCAAAGGAATTTATGCGATGGCTGACAGCGGATTTAAAGCGGGATTCAGTGAAAACCAAATTGTCGGTTTATTGAATAGTGCCGGGACAATGGGTAAGATACAATCCAGCGGGTTGATCAGTGAAGAAAAAAACAATAAATCATATCGCCTCATGTTCGCCAGGAAGTCATTGCAGCTTACACTTGCGGTAACGGCGCCGGGTTCCTATAACAGTTTCGGGCTGTCTTATTACAAACTACCCATTGTGCGGACACGAGAGCAGTTCTTATCCGATAATCCACTTAAAACACACCTGGATAGCGTAGTTCAAAAGGCCGTCACCGTTTATATGAACAATAAAAATGTGGCAGGTCTTTCCGTAGGCATATTCCTTAACGGCCAGATATACATCTACAATTATGGCGAAATAAAAAAAGGAACAGGTAAACTTCCGGGAGCCAATACAATTTTTGAAATCGGTTCTGTTACCAAAACATTTACGGGCATACTGCTGGCAAATGCAGTACTTGAAGGCAAAGCAAAACTGGATGATGATATCTGCAAATATCTTGATGGCAACTATCCCAATCTGAAATACAATGGCCAGCCAATACGGCTGGTACATCTCAGTAACCATACCTCCGGACTGCCGTCGATGCCGAGGCTAAATACCGGCGAAGATCCGTTTAGTCCTTCAACGCGCTTCACACCGGCCATGCTTGCGGATATTCTGCATCACGTTACCCTAGACACAGTCCCCGGAACCCGCAGGGCCTATTCCAATTTTGCAGTAGGTTTGCTGGGCCTTATACTGGAAAAAATTTATACCCTGAGTTATGAGCAGGTGTTAAAAAAGTATATTCTTGCCCCCTACCATATGCAGCAAACCCAGATCATCTTAGCGCCGGGCAATTACAAGGATGTTGCCACAGGATATGACCTGGAGGGGAACCCAACCCCCTACTGGCAGAATGATTTAGCACAATCTGCAGGAGGTATCCGTTCAACCACACACGATATGCTGCTGTATATACAGCAACAACTGGATCCCCGGAACAAGGCAGCCCGGCTCTCGCACGAACTTACCTATGGTGACATTAATAAAGGCACCGGTTTAAACTGGGGCGTCATGACCACTAAAACGGGACACCATTTGCAATGGTCGCACGACGGCGGCACCGACGGCTTTACATCGCTTTGTATGATTTACCCCGAGCTGAAGGCAGGGATTGTGCTGTTAACCAATAATGGTGATCATGGAGATGATTCATTTTATGATATCGGCCGGTCTGTTTATAACAGCTGGTTGCATTAGGTTAAGCATCTTGGTACTGCTTTATCCTTTAACCATCACAATACGGACAATAGTTCCACTCCATTGTTATAAAAAGCGAAATTAAACTACCTTCACTTACATTTTATTACCTGTTACTAAAAGGTTAGTACCTTACAAATATGAACCGGAACTTTCAATAGCACACTTTAGCGACCTTCATGAAGAATTTTGAGGGGTTGTTTAAAACAGCCGGCGCCCGGTTTTAAAGTTCCCTGATATGCTGAGCAATAGCCGTTTCCACGGTATTTTCGCTTTTTTCCAGGTGTTCGCTGATCCGCTGTCTTTCCGCTGCTGTTTTATTCTGGGATAATTTCTTTTGTCCCTGCAAATCCACTACTTCAATTTCAAAGGCAACAATTCCTTTCATCATTCCTTTTTTATACTTATCGGTCAGGCTTTCCCACTGTTGCAGGTAGCCAGGTTCATAAAACCTGATCATTTGTTCCAGCACGCCGGCTACGGCATTTTCACCGGCAATGATCTTCGCCTTCCCATAGGCATGTACAGCCATATAGTCCCATGTAGGCACACTCTCCTTCTTATCATAATGCGCAGGCGATATATAAGCGTGCGGCTCACTGAATATGACCAGTGAAGTATTTTCTTCAATATATTTTGCCTGTTCATTTGCCAGGGCAAAATGCGAGATCAACCGCAATCCGCTGTCACTATCGTCAATCCAAAACGGCAGTTGCGTAGCTACGGGTATATTGTCTTTCATTGTTACAATGGTAGCGAAACTGTACTTTTTCATAAATGCAACCATTTCGTTCCTGTCTTTAAATCTGAACTGGTGTGGTGTATACATACTGTGTTTATTTTCCTGTGTCTCCAAATGATTTATAGTACAAATTTAAGCGCATGGCCCAAAAAGCCACCCGCATCTCAGAAAAAAGTTTGATTTTTGCAAAATAATGGCAAAAGCAACAGAATCACTTGAACAGTTTTACAGGAATAAGTATGGCCGCTTATCTGAAGATCTTCAAAAGAACATCGGGCAGTTTAATGTTTTCAGGATCGAAGACAGGATCCGGACAGGCGCCACCTCGCCCACTTTTATCCGCAGGGATTTCTTTAAGATCATGCTTTTCCGGGGGGATAATACCTTTCACTATGGCAACAGGAGTATTCCGATAAGCGGGAATACACTACTTTTCTTTAATCCCCATATACCATATACTTACGAGCCGCTGGCTTTCAATACCGGTGGTTATTTCTGCGTATTCAGGGATGAGTTCTTTAAAGAAAGCCTGCGCCTGGACCTGGCTTCGCTTCCCCTGTTCGCTATGGGTGCACAGCCTGTGTTTGGCCTTGATGATGAAAAAACACAGGAAGTAAAAACCCTCTTTGAAAAAATTATCAGGGAATTTGATTCGGATTATATCTATAAGTATGAGCTGATCAAGAACTATGTCAGCGAATTGATTTATATGGCGATGAAACTACAGCCTGTAAACAACTCGCTTGAACACCCGGATGCAGCTTCCCGGATCACTTCAGTTTTCACGGAGCTCCTGGAACGCCAGTTTCCCATTGAATCAACTTCGCAGCGTTTTGAACTGCGTTCCCCGAAAGTATTTGCGGAAAGACTCTCCGTTCATGTCAATTACCTCAACCGCGCCATAAAGAAAACCACCGGGCACACAACCACCGATCTTATCTTTGAGCGTCTTACCGCCGAAGCCAAGGCGCTTTTGAAACACACTAACTGGAACATTGCCGAAATCAGCTATGCGCTGGGATTCGAAGACCAGGCCCACTTCAATAACTTTTTCAGGAAACAAACCACTATGAATCCTTCTGCCTTCAGGCAGGTTTGAATCTGACAAATAATGGTTTGTATACCACAAAAATGGAATCTGCCTGCAAAGTACCTTTGCTCAAAATAAAAATTATGAGCGATACAAAAGTCTGGTATATCACAGGTGCATCCAAAGGAATGGGGTTGTCTCTTGTAAAACAACTATTGGCAAAAGGCCACCGCGTTGCGGCAACGTCGAGATCAATTACTGCGTTTGATGCAATTAATGGAAATGACGACAGGTGGCTGCCATTGGAAACTGACCTGAAAAGTGAGCAATCCGTAGCGGCATCTATTCAGAAAACCATTGAAAAATTCGGGCGGCTGGATGTAGTGGTAAATAACGCCGGATACGGGTTAGGCGGTGCCCTGGAGGAACTCACCGCCACGGAGATCAATGAAAATTTCCAGGTTAATCTTTTTGCGGTGATACGCGTGATCCAACAGGCATTACCCTATATGAGAAAACAAGGGTCGGGCCACATCATCAATATTTCTTCAATTGCGGGCTTTGCACCGGGTACCGGGTGGACCGTTTACTGTGCAGCCAAATTTGCCGTGAGCGGCCTTAGCGAAGCCCTGGCCAACGACCTGAAACCATTGGGCATTCATGTCACCAACGTGATGCCGGGCGCGTTCAGAACCAGCTTCGCCAAAGCAGATTCCATCGCTTACAGCAAAAAAACAATCGGGGATTATACCCATCTGCGGGAATATCACGCCAAAATGAATAGTATGGATGGCGCGCAAACAGGTGATCCTGATAAGATGGCGGATGTATTCCTGGAGCTGGTTGCCAGTCCTACTCCCGCTGTGAACCTGTTCCTGGGAAGCGATGCCTTCAACCGTGCACAAATCAAAATAGTGCAATTGCAGGCGGAAATGGATACCTGGAAGCATGTTTCCCTTTCAACGGACTTTACTGCTTAAAATGTATTTTCAGGCTATAAATAAAAGCCTTCAGATCTTGCGGACTGAAGGCTTTTTTATTTTCTATTCGCTTCTCAAACTCTTAACCGGGTTCGCCATTGCAGCCTTGACCGCCTGGAAACTCACCGTAAACACGGCAATCAATAGCACCAGTATCCCTGCCCAGCCAAATAAAGACCACCCCATGGTGATCCTGTAAGGATAATTCTCCAGCCATTTTACACCTGCCAGCCATGCCAGCGGAATAGCTATCACCAGTGCAATGAGTACCAGCTTCACAAATTCCAGCGACAACACCGCTACTATATTCCGGACAGATGCACCCAATACTTTCCGGATACCTATCTCCTTTGTACGCTTTTCAGCAGAAAGTACAGAAAGTCCAAATAATCCTATACAACTTATAAAGATGGTCAGTATAGCGCCGTAAAAAATGATTTGCTTCCACCTGGCTTCCGATTCATAATTCCGCTGGTTCACTTCATTCTTAAATACATAGGAATACGGGCTGAAAGGGAAAAAGCTCCTGAATTTTGCTTCTATATACTTAAGACTACGGGTAGCTGTATTGGGGCGTATTTTAATATAAAAAGTACCATAAGGATTGGAATTTTTCATTGTAAATAGCTGGGGCCTTATTTTTTCATTGAGCGTAGTAAAATGATAATCTTTTACTACACCAATTACCTGGTATGTGGTATTATTCTGATAATTGAAAACAATAGACTTCCCAATAGGATCTTTCCATCCGGCCGTTTTCACAAAAGTTTCATTGACCAAAACAGCATGAACAGAATCGCCGGGGTAATCAGTTGAAAAATTCCTGCCCTTTACCAAAGGGATCTTTAAGGTTTGCAGATAAGAGTCATCCACTGTTTCCCAGGCGAAGTTAACAGAGGAGTCGTTCTCTATTTTAGCGGCAGTTCCCCAAAAGCCGCCATTCTTTGGGGCTACATACATGATATCCGGGGAGTTAAGCAACTCGTGCTTAAAGGCAGCTGCTTCCTGGTGCGACATATTATCTTTATTAACTATTACGATATCCTGGTCATCGTACCCGAGATCCGCTTTTGTGAGATAGTCAAACTGGGAATAGATAGTAAAGGTGGCTATAATTAAAAAGGCGGCCAATGTGAATTGGAAAACGACCAGCGATTTTTGTAATCCACCGTTGCCCTTCATCGTAAACCTGCTATAGAGCGTCTCAACAGGTTTATAGCCCGATAATACCATGGCAGGATAACATCCCGCGAGTAAACCTGTAAGCAGGAAGAGGGCAATATAACCCGCCACCAGTTTGAAATCGAGCAAATAACTGATGGACAGTTTCTTATTTGATAAATCATTAAACAGCGGCAACACTACCTGTGCCAGCACGATGGCCAGCACAAAAGCAATAGCGCATAATATAAACGACTCTCCCAGGAACTGGATGATCAGCTGCCGCCTGTCGCTCCCCACTGCCTTACGGATTCCTATTTCTTTTGCACGCCTTACAGAACGGGCCACAGTAAGATTTACAAAATTGATATTGGCAATAAGCAATACAAATAGTGCGATGCCGGAAAGAATATAACCATAAATTGGGTTGCTGGCATTTTGCAGGCCATTCTGTGCGGAAAGCTCTTTGCTTAAATGGATATCGGGAAATGGCTGAAGGAGATAAGTTTCCAGGCGGGAATTATCAGGATTGCCAAACCTGGCGTTCAACGCTTTTTCTGCAGCCCTGGCATCTTTAACATAAAAACGTTGCATTTGCCGGGCCACTGCAGCCGGATCAGCATTATCTTCCAGCTCAACAAACGTATTCAGGAAATAAGAAAACCAGTTTTCGCTGTTATTTAAATCGGCTTCTGTTTCCCTAATAGGCAGCAGAATTTTGAACCCGATGGTGGAGTTCTGGGGGCAGTTCTCTGTAACCGCTGTTACCTGGTACGGCACAAATTGCTCTTTCTCCTTTAACATAAGGATCTTACCCACTGCTTTCTCTGTACCAAACTGTTTCTTTGCTTCATCCTTTGTAAGCACCACGGAATGCGGATCTTTTAAACAGGACCGGGCATCCCCATCGATCAGCGGAAAAGTAAATACCGACAGAAAATTGGCATCTACAAAAAGGAGATTCCTGCTTTCTACTTCAGCGCCTTTCTTAAAATCGGCACGGCCATCCTGCACACGCACATATGATTTGATGCCACTTACATTCTGCGAAAACCTGGGCCCCTGTAATAAGCCGGTACTGGAGGAATAGCGTTCCGAACCATTCAGATTTATCCTGGAAACTATCCTGTAAATACTATTGCTCTTTTCATGAAAACGGTCAAAACTCACTTCGTCTTTTACATAAAGCAGTATCAGCATCGCGCAGGTAAGGCCAATAGCCAGTCCGGCGATATTGATGAAGGAGTAGATTTTATTTTGCGCAAGATTGCGGATGGCAATTTTCAGATAGTTGCGTAGCATAAGGGTAGTATAAGTACACCGGGCATCCCAACGCCTGTGCCAAAATACAAACTACTGATCAATAACAGGTTATGCAAACTCAAATTCAGCAAAATGTCCGATAAAGAACAACAGGTGTACGTGAGCGTACAGGGAAACAATCGTCTCACTTGATAAGCGCCCGGTATATGTTGTGGGTAAAAATTAACCAGGAGTGTTACCTTTACGAAACAACCCTTTACTGTAGATCACATGTACTTTACCCGTTTACCAGATCATTCCACACCAGGCTTTAATGAAGCGCAGCATTTTGATAAATTCAAAAAGCATAATATCATCTTTAATGCGGAGAGCAGGGAAAGCTATTGCGACGATCATGTTGGTTGTCTTTCTATTAAAACAGTATTAAGCGGGGAAGAAATTTATGGCGTTGATGGCCGGCAATTAGCCATCCGGCCGGGACAATTCCTGGTATTAAATAATGATCAGCGCTACTCCTGTCGCATTAACAGCAAAGAGAAAGTGCAGTGTTTATCTGTCTTTTTTAAAAACGAATTTGCCTCATCGGTGTTGTTCGACACCATGCACAGTGAGGACTTTTTGCTGGACTACCCTTCTACGGGCAATGCAGGCATACCTGAATTTTTCCAGACACTTCGCCCGGTAACAGCGGATATGAACAGGCAATTTTCCGGCCTTATTTCTTTGCTGGAAAATAATGGATATAGTGAGATGATGACCGATGAATATCTTGTTTTCCTGTTACGCCACCTGGTAAGTATACACCGGTTGGATGTAAAGAATACCGGCCGGGTAAAGGCCGTTAAAGCCGGTACCAGGCAGGAGATCTATAAACGGTTGTGCATAGCAAGGGATATCCTGCATTCTTCTCATAAGGAAAATATTGATCTAAGCAGGATCGGCGTCCGGGCCGGCCTGTCGGTTCCTCAACTGGTAAGGCAGTTCAAGGCTGTTTTCCATACCACGCCTTACCGGTATCTTATTGGCATCAGGCTGCAACAGGCCGCCAACCTGCTGCAACACACTAATGAGCAGGTACAGGATATTGCCTGGATGTGCGGATTTGAAAATGCGGCAGCTTTCAGCAGGGCATTCAGATCGGCCTATGGCGTGCAGCCAACACACTTCAGGACCAACCGCTAATTTGAGCATTTTTGCACAGTGCCGGCGTACAAGGAACCGTACCTTGGGTATTTATTCACCAGAAGTATGATGATCCGGTTTATAAGATCCAGGGCGCTGATCCCTGTACTGATATTCATGACCAGTTGGTTAACCACTACCGCCCAGGAGATACCACTTTACGAAAGCCATGTACCCAATGCCCGCGTGGCTCCGCCGGGTTACCTGGAGCAAACAGATACCGATGGATATGTAACCCGGGTAACAGAACCGGCGCTGATCCCCTTCTTTCCTAAAAAAGAAAAGGCCACCGGTACAGCCATATTGATTTTCCCGGGAGGAGGTTATCGCCTCCTGTCGCTCACAACATGCGAAGAAATAGCGAAGGCGCTTAGCGAAACAGGCATTACCGCTTTTATTGTGAAATACCGTTTGCCCAACGATACCATCATGATCAATAGATCGATCGGACCGCTGCAAGACGCACAGGCGGCCATCAGGCTGGTACGGCAAAGGGCGGCGGAATGGGGAATTAACCCTGCCAAAGTGGGTATGATGGGCCTTTCTGCCGGCGGGCACCTGGTATCGATGGAAGCCACACAGCAAAACAGGGTGGTGATCAACAACCCGGAAAACATCAGCCTGCGGCCGAACTTTATAGCATTGCTATACCCCGTGATCCTCTACGACCCTGCCATTCCACGAACCCGTGAAACCCTGATCGGACAACACCCCTCCCCGGAATTACTGCACCTGTATAGTACGGATAAACATGTGACCACCGCTACCCCACCCACCTTTATGGCACATGCTGCAGATGACGACGTGATCCCTGTTAAAAACACGCTCTCCTTTTTTTACGCCCTGCTGCAGGCCAATGTAAAAGCTGAAAT
>JBCNPS010000185.1:0-11978 GCA_039593235.1 Chitinophaga sp.
GATTTCACCGGCGGATTAACACAGGCAGATAAAACGGAGTTTGTAGATCTTGCCCCGAAATACTTTGGCGGGCTGCAAAACTCCTTTACCTATAAGGGACTGACTGTTGATTTTTCGTTTACTTTTCCCAGCCGCACCGGCAAGAATTTCCTCGGTCAGTCGGCCTTCCCTTTCGGCTTTTACGGCCTGAATGGCGCTACTGTATGGCTGCGCCGCTGGCAGCAACCGGGCGATGTAACCGATATTCCCAAACTAAGCACGCAGATCAACAATGTATTCCGGCAGTTTCTCCTGCAGGAGAGCACCGGGGCGTATAGCGACGCCACTTATGCGCGTCTGCAAAATGTAAGCATCCGTTATAACTTCAGTCCTGAAGTGAACAAAATGCTGCATCTGAAAAATTTATCGGTGTACCTGCAGGGTCAGAACCTGCTTACCATTTCCAAATTTGACGGCGTGGACCCGGAAAACCTGAATGCCGGGGTGATTCCGCCATTACGCGTATTTACAACCGGAATTAATGTTACACTTTAACGTACCAAAAATGAAGATGATATTTCATACCGATCATAACTTACCGAAATGCCTGCTTGCTGTGGCAGCCATGCTGACCATCACACTCAGCAGCTGCGAATCCTACCTGGATGGTACCCAGCTGCCTGCCAATACTATTGCAGCAACAGATGTTTACTCCAACGATAACATGGTGTCTACTGTTGTTACAGGCATCTATCTGACCATGAATGTTTCCGGTCCTTATACCGGCAATGCAAACGGCAATATCGGCAGTACCATGGGTTTATATACCGATGAACTCAAAAGCCTGCTATCAGGCAATTTTGCAGATATCTTTTACAAAAATGCAGTTCAAAGCGGGCAAAGCGGCAACTGGTCTGATTTGTATAAGAAACTATTCACGGTGAACACTGCCATTGATGGCATCAATACCAGCAAGGGCACCCTGGCTTACAAAGATCAATGGCTGGGCGAGTGCTATTTTCTCCGGGCCTATTTTTATTATTTCCTGGTCAACATTTACGGGCCGGTACCGCTTGCGCTAACAAACGACTATACCGTCAACAACCGGTTATCGCGCGCACCGGAAGCGGATGTATACAAGCAGATCATTGCGGATCTTAAAATGGCGCAATCCCTGTTGGGCGATGAGTATAAAAACGGTTATGGCATTACCACTCCCAATCGCTTTCGCCCCAATAAGGCTGTTGCTACCGCTTTGCTGGCCAGGGTTTACCTGTATGCGAAAGACTGGGCCAATGCCGAGGCGCAAGCCACTATGCTGATCGGCAACACGAATTATGAAATGGCAGCACCAGACAAAGTATTCCTTGCCAACAGCAAGGAAACCATCTGGGCGCTGGCCACCAACAGTCCGAAAGTTGCCAATGAATATGCTTTTTATAATAATGGTATGCCCGCCACTATTACACCGCCGCAAACACCGGCATCCTCCAGTGTTTTTAGCTCATTGAGCAGCATTTTGATCAATGCCTTTGAGCCTGGCGACCTGCGGTTCACTACCTGGACGCGTAGCGCTACGGTTTCGGCTACTTCTACCAGCCCGGCTGTTACCTACTACTTCCCTGCTAAATATAAATCCGCCGTACCTAATGCGGAATACGAGGTGATGTTGCGCCTTTCAGAACAATACCTGATCCGGGCAGAAGCAAGGGCCATGCAAAATAAAAGTACTGCTGTGGAAGATGTGAATGTGGTACGCCTGCGCGCGGGCCTGCAAGCCTTGCCGGGTGGCAACCAGGCTGCATTGCTTGTCGCCATTGCCAGGGAAAGACAAACGGAATTGTTTACAGAAGGCGGTCACCGGTTCTTTGACCTGAAACGTACCGGCGTGATTGATGCCGTA
The DNA here is from genome assembly GCA_039593235.1 of Chitinophaga sp. Taxonomy (GTDB): domain Bacteria; phylum Bacteroidota; class Bacteroidia; order Chitinophagales; family Chitinophagaceae; genus Chitinophaga. The sequence goes on from JBCNPS010000185.1 coordinate 1,883, forward strand.
ATGGCAACAGTGGCGCCCCTTAAATCTACTACCTGGCAACCGTATATGGCTTACTGGCCTATTCCGCCCGGCGACCTGCTGCAAAATCCTAATCTTACTCCTAACCCGGGATATCTTCAATAAATGATTCAAAAACAGGGTGGCAGTTTGCCATCCTGTTATTTCTCAACATACATAGTACAACAAACGCTTTATGAAAAAGAAATTTCTCCTCGCCGCCCTGCTGGCGCCGGGACTGGCATTTGCGCAATCCGGCAAATACTCGCTGAGCATCCGGCTTAAATCAGTTACAACACCTGTAAAAGCATACCTGGTGAAAGACTACGGCTGGAGCCATCAAAAGTTTCTCGACTCCGCAGTACTACAAAATGGCAGTTACACTTTTACCGGTCAGGTAGAAGAGCCTTCAAGAATATCTGTACTCATTGATCACGACGGGAAAACCGCCGCAAAATGGAGCAAAACAGCCGATGTTATTGATTGTTACCTGGAAAAAGGCCGTATAGACATTACCGGTACCAACACTTTAAAAAATGCAGGCATTAAAGGTGGTTCCGCAAACAATGATTACAAGCTATACAAACAAAACGTACTGGCTCTTATGGAAGAAAATGGCCGCTATATTGATTCCATATACAGGGCTGCACCGGATGCACAGAAAAAAGATCCCGTGTTCTTTGACAGCCTGCGGAAACAGCATCAGCAATTCTCGCAAAAAACCGACTCCCTGAAATATGTGTTCATCCGTCAGCATCCCGCTTCCTATGTAAGCCTGGCTACGTTAATAGAGCTGGCGGGTAAAGAAATAGACGTACCTCATATTGAGCCCATCTTCAAAGGACTTTCCCCTGCCCTGCAAAATGGTAAAGCCGGTAAACAATTTGCAGCTACAATGCAGCAGCAGGACGTGCTTTCCGTTGGAGCAACGGCGCCTGATTTCACACAGAATGATGTAAACGATAAACCGGTAAAGCTTTCTGATTTCAGGGGGAAATATGTACTGGTTGACTTCTGGGCTTCCTGGTGCGGACCATGCCGGGCGGAAAATCCCAACCTGCTTAAGGCATATCATAAATTCAAGGATAACAATTTTACAGTGCTAGGCGTGTCGCTGGATCAAGCCGGCAAAAAAGACGCATGGCTTGGAGCGATAGAAAAAGATGGTTTGCCATGGACCCAGGTTTCCGACCTGCAGGCATGGGATAATGCCGCTGCGAAGTTGTACCAGGTGCGCGCCATTCCAAAGAATTTCCTGGTGGACCCGAATGGGAAGATTGTAGCGAAGAATTTGCGGGGAGAGGCGTTGGAAGTGAAGCTTGGGGAGATATTGGGGAGGTAGTGGGGAGATGATTGCATAAAGTAAAATTCTAACCTCAGAAATATTCATATCACCATCAATAAGAAACCCGCAGACAATGTCCAATGTCCGCGGGTTTCTTATTGTTTATATATAAAAGCTAAAATTTGATATTGCACTATTTGTTACCTAGTTTTGAATTAATCTTACAAGCCTACCTATAGGACTGGAAATAATCTTCTGATAATCAATATATGGATTTTTAAGCGAATGATTCCCCAATAGCCTGGACTGAACCTATTCTTAAAATCAATAAAATGCACGACAATGAGTTCACTTGAAGTCATAAAGCATTCACGCAGGATTCTTTCCGTTATTAAAAACAAGACTTTTAAGATGAAGCATAAAGTAGCAGAGATAGTCATTGAAATTGCAATCATTGTCTTCGCCATTTCTTTATCTCTTTTCCTGGAAAGATGGCGGGAAAAGGCGGAAGACCATCATTTGGAAACCAAATTCCTGAATGGACTAAAAATAGATGTCCAGACAGATTTAAAGGAATTGCGCCAGACTTCCTCCACCTGCCTTTCCATGAAACAAGCGGCGCAATATTTTTTAAACCCTGAACAGGAAGTTAACTGGTCAGCGGACAGCTTGAATTTTTACGCCTATAAATTATTTCATAACGTTTATTTTTTCCCAAACAGTAATCGTTACGAGTCCCTTAAATCCATTGGCAAGCTGAGCGTTATTGAAAACGATGAACTACAAAACAATATAATTGACCTGTATCAAACAAAGGTCCCCGATCTTCAGCAGCAGGTGAATTTCTTCAATGATTTCATGAACAACAGGGTCAGGGACTATCTCATTACCAATTTCAAAAGAAACGAGCGCAATGAAGTCCTGTTTGAAAAATCTTTTTTTACTGATATCCAAACCCGGAACCTTCTTTCTTTTTATGGTGACCTGGACGATATTCAGAAAAGAACAGATACCGTAATCAGGACCATGGAAAAAATTTTGGGTCAGATCGACCAGTCATCAGAATAGCGGCGCCTTATGATAAGACGGTTACTTTTACTCTTTCTTTTACTCCTTCCGGAACGGGGAAAGGGGCAAGACAGACAACTTGTTTTAAATCATATTACAGTTGTTGATGTACGAAACGGACATCTTTCCAGGAACCTCACGGTTATCATTTGTGGTAACCGTATTACCGAAATAGCTGAAACCGCGACTATTTCTCCTGATGCAACTATTGTTGATGCCAGCGGGAAATACCTGATCCCCGGCTTATGGGATATGCATGTACATCTTAGCTTTTACGGCGAAGCTGCGTTGTCCATGCTCGTTGCAAATGGAATAACCGGTGTGCGGGATATGGGCGGGGATCTTGATCAGATTGATAAATGGCGGAATGAAATAACCTCCGGCAGACTTTTAGGCCCCCATATCAAAAGAGCTGGCCCATTCATAGATGGACCAAAGAAAATGGGCCCGCTCCGGGCATCTTTCACTAAAATTCCTGTAAATGAGAATGCAGTCCGCCTGTTGGTCGATTCATTGCAGGATGTTGGTGTGGACTTTCTCAAAGTGCACAGCAGGCTGCCTCATAACATCTTTTTTGCGCTGACTGATCAGGCCCGGAAACGACATATCCCGGTGGTAGCTCATCTTCCCAAAGAGGTAACACCGCAGGAAGCTATTAGTGCCGGAGTACGAAGCATAGAGCATACGGAATCACTTTTAGGTGACGTAATATACGAAGAAACGGAGCTTGTGCGGGACCAACGTACTACAACAGCGTTAAAAAGGCTCTATGGTGCATATGGCAGGGAGCTGGCAGCTTCTATTACCGCCGGGCAGGTATTTTATGATCCTACTTTAATCTCCTTATATAGGGTAAAGGGAACAGCCTATGAAAAAACGCTTGGTCCCCGTTTATTGCCAATAGTAAGAGAATTACACCTGGCAAAGGTGAAGCTTTTAACAGGCTCGGACTTTGCTGGTAAGGAAGCAGGGATCCGGCCTGGATATGATCTGCATGGTGAACTGGCTTTGTTTGTCCAGGCCGGCCTGACACCCCTGGAGGCCCTTCAGTCAGCGACAATCAATCCTTCTGAATGCCTCTTTATGACAGATTCAGTTGGTATAATAGAAAAGGGAAAGATCGCAGATCTTGTTATTCTGAATAAAGATCCGTTGAAGAATATACATCATACAACAGATATTTACGCCGTTATCCTGAATGGTAAATATATATCCCGGGAAACTTTAGATAACCTGGTTCGAAAAGCAGGAAATGAAGCTCTAATCCTCCCCCAACCGTTAATTACTACTAACCAACGTTAAACAGTGTTAAGAACCCCAACCGTTCAATATCTCTTAAAACCAATACTATCAAGCCATTCCGGCGACCAACTTATCGTGCCGCCATCCTGGTCCCTTCTTCTCTCCTTAAACTTCCTTCACCGCCGGCCATCTAAAAAAATATATGCTGAACTGATTCCCGGGTCACACCAGGAATAATAATTCATTCAAAACTTAAAAACACACAATTATGATGAAGCATTTTCTCGTAGCAGGTTTGTTAATGACAACACTGGTTTCTGTGAAAAGTTACGCACAGCAACCGCAACAACCACAGCAACACGACCGTGAAGGATTTTTTAAAAAGATTGATACAGACGGGGATGGTAAACTCAGTAAAGCGGAAGTAGATGCTGCGGCTAAAGACAATAAGCGGCTTTCCAAATTAAGCGAGAATTTCACCGCTATTGATACCAACAAAGATTCTTTCTTAGACAAAGACGAACTGAAGGCATATAGAAAAAGCCAGGGACCACGCAAAAAAGAGGACGGTAATAAATAGCACAAAAAAAGAGGGAGTTTTTCAACATAGAAAAACTCCCTCCTTTTCTACTACTCCAGCCGCTGCTTGTCTTTCAGTAACTGTGCCTGCAGCTTTTCATAACTGATATCCTGCACCGTTTTTTTATCGGCTATGGCCTGTACCGCAGCGGTGGCGGCGCTCTGGCCCAGGATCATAAACACCGGTTCCATGCGGATGGAACCAAAGGCAATATGCGAGCTGGACATACATACCGGCACCAGCAAGTTCCCACATTCTCCTTTCTTCGGCACAATAGCGCCATAGGAGATCCGGTAAGGCTGCCTGGCGTCCACGCCTATATCGCCTTCATTCTGCACAAAGCCGTCGGGTTTTACGTAGCGCTGTGCATTGTGCGCGTCCAGCGTGTAGGAGCCCATACCCACAGACTGGCTCACCGGGCGTTTGCCCAGTACTTCGTTCTCTGTCATTACGCTCATGCCCGTCATGCGTCTTGCTTCACGGATATACAGCTGGTGCGGCCAGTTGCCGTTATCCTTAAACTCGTCGGCAGACAGGCCCCATTTATTCATGGCCTCCTGTACGTCTGATGGAATGCGGGGATCGTGGGCGATAAAATACAACAGCCCTTTCTGGTATTGTTCATGCTCTTTGATAATGGTTGTCCTTCTTTCATAAGAAGCATCCGGGTAATCATAGTTCATCCCGATGTTATCCATGCTGAAAGGGCCGTGGTTATTCACGTCTGTTTTGTGGTTGGGAATAGGATCAAATTTATTGAAGGTTTCCCGCCAACCGGAATTGAATACACGCAACAGCAGTTCATACTGCGTAGAGTCGTAACCGTTAGGCCGTTCAAAGGGCACCCTGTTGCGCGGGTCATTGGTGAGGCACAAACGGAAGCAGTAGGCTTGTATCCGTTTATCCCCGTCGCCTTTTTTCCCGGGGTCATCGCCGGAAACGAGGGGCAGCAGCCCGCTGGAGGAATCGCCCGCTATTTTGTAGGGGCTGATGTTTGTTTTAAAGTAATGGCCGTGGTGCAGCACGCCCACCTGGATACCGTTCCATTGCTCACCGTACACGCTGTTGGCTTCACGGCCCACGTGGTAGCTAACGCCGGCAGCAGCCATGAGGTCGCCTTCATAGGTGGCGTCAATGAACATTTTGCCGGCAAAGGTTTTCCCGCTGAGGGTGGTGAAGGTGGTGATGTTACCATCCTTTTTGATCAGCCCTTTTTCGCGGTCCAGCCATTCATCCCGGTATACCGTGATCTTGTTTTCTTTTATAAAATCTTCAAACACCTGTTCCGCTACATGCGGCTCAAAGATCCACATGGTGCGTTCTGCGCCGTCCATCGCTACTGTTCCTTGGCCTTTGTTGCCGTATTCCTGCTGTTGCTGCCATTGCCAGGCATCGGGCTGCTGGTAGTGTTGGTATACGCGGTGGTAGAACTCACGCGACAACCCGCCTATAACAGATTTGTTGCCGGTATCAGTAAAGCCCAGGCCCCCGGAGGAAAGGCCGCCCAGGTGTGTGTCCGGAGATACAATGATGACAGACCTGCCCATTTTTTTCACCTGCACGGCAGCAATAACAGCCGCGGAGGTGCCGCCATAAATAATAACGTCCGCCGTCATTTTCGGAGGAACCGGCGCCGCAACTGCGGATAAGGAATAAACGGATACTGCAATGCTAACGAGGAAATTCTTCATAATTTATTTTTTCAGGAACCAAGCAATCTTTTGAGGGCGGCGGGATAACTTCTACCGGATACGCCGCCATCGCCCAATGTAATACTATCTCCAAAACAAACCACTTTGTTATGCGGCAGCTGCAGCTGCATGATCGCCTCATACACCACAACGCCCATCAGGCGGTATCCTTCGGGAGTGGGATGCAAGCCATCCGTTTTCCCGCTGTTGGCTTCATTACGGAGAAGGCTATCCGCACCGGTACCTATATTACCTGTTTTTTCAAAAACATGGTGCATGTCCAATACCGGCAGTTTATTGTCTGCCGCGATTTTACGGATCACATTATTCACCTGCCTGTTCCGCTCCTGGTACCCTTCAGGCTCATAGAGCTCCTTCTTGTGGCGGGGGGACAGGTAAGGCTCGTAAGCTGGCAGGATGGTCATCAGCAGCACCTGGCTGTTGATGTTCATGATCTGTTTAACCATACTGCGGACATTCGCCTCATATTGCGGTAACGGCACATACTTCACGCTGTTCATGTCGTTGGTGCCTGCCATGAGAACAGTAAGGTCAGGCCGGTGTGACAAACAATCCTGGTCGATCCGTTTTAGCAGGTCAATGGTATTGTTTCCGCCAACACCTGCGTTGATCACCTGCGGGTCCGCTGCCGGTGCGGATTTCACGGGAGCTTTCCAGGAAAAGTATTTTTCCTGGAAGGCTGCCGATGTAGTGAGCAAACCCGTTTGTAAAAATGTTCTGCGATGCATTATCAATAATCAGGGTTTTGTGTCAGGTTCTTATTTACATCCCGCTCTGTTTGAGGGATAGGATACAGGTTATGTTTTTCCAGGACAACGATACTTGCATTCTGCGCTTTCATCGCGCTGGCCAGCCGTTTGGTCCTCACAAGGTCGTACCAGCGATGCCCTTCAAAGGCCAGCTCCAGGCGTCTTTCCAACAACACGCTGTCGCGGAATGCGCCCTGGCTCAACCCTGGCAGCAGATCCACAAGACCTGCCCTTCCTCTCACCCGGTTAATTGCCGTATAGGCTTCCACGTTACCAGCGGCCTGCTCATTCAGCGCTTCGGCGTACATCAGCAGCACATCAGCATACCGGATAATAGGATAGTTGTTGCTGCCTTCCCCTGTAGCTGTGGCGGAAGGGTCCAGGTATTTACATACATATCCCGGGAAAAGAATATTAGCCGGCGCCGGAGGCGTGGTAGTGGCAGAATAAAGCCTGATGGTCACATCCCTGCGCTTGTCCGCCAGGCTATAGGCATCATACAGGTTCTTTGTAGGAGGATCGTCGCCAAAGCCTGAAACACCATTTACCTTATCGAAACCAGGCCGCATATAGCCCTGCATGAAGCTGCCCTCTCCTACGCCGCCTCCCAGCGCCTGCACTTCAAATACCGCTTCTTTACCGTTCTTGTTGGCAATAGCAAATGCATCTGCAAAATTAGTCCAGAGGTCATACCCCCCCAGGTCTATTACTTCCTTGCATTTGGCGGAGGCTTTGGCCCAGTCCTGCCGGGTCAGGTAAACCTTCGCCAGGAAAGCTGTTGCCGCACCTTTGGTGGCCCTGCCTTTGTCGGCGCCCGTATAGGATGCCGGCAGCGCTTTCTCTGCCTCAGTAAAATCTGCTACGATCTGCTGGTATACTTCGTCCACCGTTTTCCGGGATACTGCCAGGTCACTGAGTGAGTTGGTTTCCTGCAATACCACCGGCACACCACCGAATAACCGCACCAAAGTAAAATAGTAAAACCCTCTCATAAATTTTGTTTCAGCCAGCAGGCGTGTTTTGAGCGCATCATCCATAGAAATAGCCGGTACCCGCCCCAGCACGGTGTTGGCGCGGTTGATGCCCTGGTAGCACGTGCTCCATACCACCTGGAAAGTAGTGGTAGCCGGCGTGAAAGTATATTTGTCCAGATCATTCTTGGACTGGTTCACCGTAGAGCGACCACCGCCCCATTCGGCATCGTCCGTAGCCTGATCCATCAGCACCCACATAGACTGGTTATACAGGTTGGCGGTGTTCAGCAGGTCATATACGGAATTAACGGCCGCCTTTGCGTCGTCCGCATTCTTGTAGAAATTGGCTGGTGTAAAGCTGGACTGCGGCACTTCGTTTAGCTTCCCGCAGGATACACCTGTTATCAACAGTAAAAAAAGAATGAACTTTTGCATATGCAGAAATATTTTTGTTAGAAGCTGACATTTAACCCAAAAAGCACGGTCCTGGCGGTTGGATAGCTGCCGTAGTCGAAACCCTGGCTGCGGCTGTCCTGCCCAAAGCGGTTCACCTCGGGGTCATAGCCGCTGTATTTTGTCCAGGTAACAAGATTTTGTACGCTCGCGTATGCACGTATGGAATGCACCTTAATGGCATTCAGTACGGAAGCGGGCAGGTTGTAACCCAGTTGCAGGTTCTTGAGCCGCAGATAGGAGCCGTCCTCAATCTGTCGTGTAGAGATGCGGTTTGTAGGACGCGCATTGGTGGCGCGCGGAATGTCCGTATTGGTATGTGTTGGCGTCCAGCGATCGAGCATGTCCCGGTCCTGGTTGATGGTGCCATTGAGATACTCCAGTTCAAAGCGATTCGCGTTCAGGATCTTGTTGCCATACACGCCCTGAAAAAAAACGCTGAGGTCAAACCCGCCGTAGGAGAAGGTGTTGCTGATACCACCTGCAAATTTGGGCTGAGCATTACCAATGATGGTACGGTCTGCATCGTCTATTTTCTTGTCGTTGTTTAAATCCTTGTACCTGCGGTCGCCTGGTTTCTTCGCATTCGGATCCGCCAGTGCGGAGAGTTCTTCTGCAGACTGGTAAATACCATCGGTCACATAGCCGTAGAAAGAGCCCAGTGGCTGACCTACACGGATAATACCGGAGTTGACGTTTTGCGCAATATTAGCCACTTCGCCGGCAAATATCTGCGGAGCGCCGCCAATGTCCAGCACTTTGTTACGATTGATTACATAGTTGATATCCGTAGTCCATTTGAAAGCGCCGTCCAGGTTCACCGTGGAAAGACTAAGCTCTATCCCCTTGTTCTCTACCTGGCCCAGGTTCTGATAAGCGCTGGAATAGCCGGAGGTGCTGGGGATAGTTACATTCAGCAACAGGTTCCTGGTTCTTTTCAGATAGGCGTCTGCAGTGAGACTGATCCTGCTGTTGAACAGGGAAATGTCAACGCCCAGGTCGGCCTGCGAGGTGGTTTCCCAGGAGAGATCCGGATTGGCGATCTGGTTGGGGCCAATACCGGTGGCTACCGTGTTGCCCAGCACATAGTTCTGGGTACCCAACAAGGAATAGGCAGGATAGTTACCGATACCATCCTGGTTACCAGTAGTACCGTAGGTAGCCCTGACTTTCAATTCGCTGATCTGTTTCACGCTTTTCAGGAAAGGCTCTTCGCTCGCCCGCCATGCCAGTGCGGCAGAAGGGAAAAAGCCGAAGCGCTTGTTGGCGCCAAACCGGGAAGATCCATCCGCACGGAAAGAGGCGGTGATTAAATACCTATCGCGATAGCCATAATTCACCCTGCCCAGGTAAGACTCCAGCCCCCATTGGCCAATGCCTGAAGAAGGGGTAACAGGAATGGCGCCTGCCCCCAGGTTGCCCGAGCCCAGGTTATCATTTACAAAGCTGCGGGAAGATGAAGAATTGTATTCTGTGTGGTTTACCTGTTGGGTATAACCTACCAGGGCAGTAATGCTGTGTACCTGGTTGAATCTTTTCGTATAAGTAAGGGTATTCTCATTCAGCCAGGTAATGTTCTGTTCATTGTAGATATAAGCTACACCACCCTGGGAGAGGCCACTGGCCACACTTCGCGGGAGGTAATTATCTTGCTTTTGCAGAATGGCGTCCGCGCCGAACATCACCCGCAGGCTAAGTCCTTCGAGTATTTCGTATTCGCCGAACACATTACCGAAAACACGGTAGGCGGTATTGCGGTTCCTGGAATCCTGCACCAATGCTACCGGGTTATCTGCCGGGAAAGTAAGCTTGGGATCATTAATCAGGTATTTACCATCCTTATCGTATGGGGTAAGAAGCGGAGGAAACTGCAGGGCAGCCATTGTTGCCAGACCGGAAGCGCCCAGGTTGCCATCAGACTTAGCCTGGTTACTCACCGTGCGACTCACAGTGAGGCTGTTGCCTATCTTGATCTTGCTGGTTAGCTTCCTGTCGATATTTACGCGAAAGGAATACCTGTTAAAGTCTAATCCCTT
>JBCNPS010000186.1:0-11917 GCA_039593235.1 Chitinophaga sp.
GGAACACCGCGTTTGAAACAAGACTGGCAGCAGACTTCAGGGCATCCTACGAGAAAATGGAAAGCACCCGCAAATCAAGGATCCGCGAAGTAGTATGGACCGACGCTACCACACCGGAAGAAATTTACAAATACCTGCTTACAGACCGTACCAATGCTATCATTGTAACCGCCCTGGATGAAGCCGGCGCCAAAAGCCTGCTGCGCAAGCTGAGCATTTCCGCCGCCACCTATCCCCTGCAGATCTTTGGTATGCCTACCTGGGACGTGATCAAGCTGAAAGAACCCGAGTTTAAAGGCTTACAGGTATATTATTCATCTCCCTACTACAACGACAAAACAGATTACTACAGCAAGTATATCTCCGATTATTTCCGGAAAGTATACAAAGCACGCCCGTCGGACATGGCTTTCAAAGGTTTTGACCTGACCTACTACTTTGTGAAGCTGCTGTATACCAACGGTGTTTATTTCAATGGTATGGTGAGCAATGCACCAAAAGTGATCACTAACTATAACTTCCTTCCGGTGTACCTGAAAGAAGGAGAAGAAACACCTTCCTACTTTGAAAATAAAAATATCTATATTATCCAGAAAGGCGACAGCGTAGATATTAAAATGAATAAATAGTTGCCTTGCAACATCATCTGAATCGTGCCACGACAACCGCCGTGGCACGATTTTTTTTGCGTACATTCCCTGTATGAACGTGCTGCAATTCACCGATAACGGCATCTACTGTCCTGCAGGGGATTTCTACATTGATCCCTGGAAACCCGTTAAGCGTGCTGTGATCACACATGCACATTCTGACCATGCCCGGTGGGGAAATCAGTACTACTTATGTGAAAATGCCAGTGTTCCCTTGCTACGGTTACGGCTCGGCAACGATATCCGGGTACAGGGCGTTGCTTACGGGGAAAACATTTTTTTTAATGGCGTGAAAGTGTCCCTGCATCCTGCGGGCCATATCATTGGCTCGGCCCAGATACGGGTAGAGCAGGATGGAGAAGTGTGGGTAGCCAGCGGCGATTACAAACTGGAGAACGACGGGCTGTCGGCCCCGTTTGAACCCGTCCGTTGTCATACGTTTATTACAGAATCTACTTTCGGGTTGCCCATTTACCGGTGGGCGCCGCAGGAACAGATCTTCAGCGGCATCACCCAATGGATATACGAAAATCAGCAGGCCGGCAAAGCCAGTGTGCTGCTGGCTTACAGCCTGGGCAAAGCGCAACGGCTGCTGTATCACCTGAAAGATAAAGTGGATCATTTCCTGGCGCATGGCGCCATTGCCGTTCCGCATGAAGTGCTGTTACAGGAAGGCTGGCCTTTACCTCCCGTGGAAAGGATCACGCCGGAAACACCTAAAACCGCTTTTAAGAATGCAGTGATCATTGCACCGCCTTCGGCGGAAGACAATGTATGGATGCGGAGATTCCAGCCTTACTCGCTGGGCATCTGCAGCGGCTGGATGCAGGTACGCGGTAATATGCGGCGCAGGAATGCAGATGCCGGCTTTGTGTTATCTGATCATGCGGACTGGGCCGGCCTGCTGGAAGCGGTTACCGCTACCGGCGCGGAACAGGTGTATGCCACACATGGCTTCAGCAGCGTATTTGCCCGTTACCTGACAGAGAAAGGTATTGCCGCCAAAGAAATAACTACGTCTTATGGCGACGAAGAAATTATTAATAACCCTGAATCTTAAGCCGTGCAACAATTTGCTGAACTGGTACAACTATTAAGCAACAGCACCAAAACCAATGAAAAGCTGGGGGCGCTGAGTCAATACTTTGCCACAGCGCCGGATAAAGATAAAACATGGGTACTCGCATTGTTTTCCGGACGACGCCCTAAACGGACAGTTAACAGCACACAGCTGAAAACATGGTGCATGCAGGCTACCGGGCTATCCGACTGGCTTTTTGAAGAATGCTATCATACTGTAGGCGACCTTGGTGAAACCATAGCACTGCTGCTGCCTCCGCGCACAAAACCGGTGGCTGCTCCTCTTCATTACTGGCTGGAGCAGTTACAACAACTGGAAAAAGCAACCGAAGAAACCAAACAGGCCTTTATTTTACAGGCATGGGATGCACTGGATAACGGGGAAAGGTTTGTGTTCAATAAGCTGATCACCGGGGGTTTTCGTATAGGCGTGTCACAAAAAATGATGGTGAATGCGCTGGCCAAAACTTACCACATCGAGCCCGCTACCCTTTCGCATATGATCAGCGGCAACTGGGATCCGCATAATATTACCATCGAAGAATTACTACATCAGCATACCACCGGTGCAGATGCATCCAGGCCATATCCCTTTTACCTCGCTTATGCGCTGGAAGGATCACCTGGAACACTGGGATCTGAAAAAGAATGGCAGGCGGAATGGAAATGGGATGGTATCCGCGGACAGATCATTAAGCGGGAAGGCCAGTTATTCGTGTGGTCCCGGGGAGAAGAACTGATCACGGAGAAGTTCCCTGAGTTTGTGCCGCTCAATAATGCATTACCGGATGGAACAGTATTGGATGGGGAAATACTCACTTTTGCCAATGGATTGCCATTACCTTTTCAAACACTGCAAACAAGAATTGGCCGTAAAAATGTAACCCGCAAACAACTGCAGGAAGCGCCGGTCATCTTCCTGAGTTATGACCTGCTGGAATGGGAAGGAACAGATATCCGGGAAAAACCACTGGCAGAACGCCGCGCTTTGCTGGAAACATTGGTGCAAAACATACAGGCGCCGGTATTACAGCTATCACCGGAAATTGTTTTCGGTAGCTGGGATGAACTCACCCAATTAAGACTGCAGTCGCGCGATAAAGGCAGCGAAGGACTGATGCTTAAAAGAAAGGCCGCCGCTTACCAGGTAGGCCGCAAGCGCGGCGACTGGTGGAAGTGGAAAATTGATCCGCTTACCATAGATGCAGTGATGATATATGCACAGAAAGGACATGGACGCCGCTCAAATTTATATACCGATTATACTTTTGCGGTGAAAGATGGCGAACAACTGGTTCCCTTTACCAAAGCCTACTCCGGCCTTACGGACAAAGAAATTACCGAAGTGGACAACTGGATCAAACGTCACTCCCTTGAAAAATTTGGCCCGGTAAGAACAGTTCAGCCCCAATTGGTATTTGAAATTGCATTTGAAGGCATTGCTGCTTCCAACCGCCATAAATCCGGCGTAGCCCTGCGCTTTCCACGTATTAACCGGTGGAGGAAAGATAAACCCATAACAGAAATCAATACGCTGGAAGACCTGAAAGAATTGTTACGGGTGAACGGCCACAACACCTCTGGCTGACACGTTCTTACGGTAAAATACCCCTAGTTGTACAACAGACAACACCGCAATGAACACCAGCATGCTTAATGCGGCGCCATAACTGCTCCAGCCTTCAGTTGCTGCCAGCTGCATCACCAATCCCGCCAAAGATAAGCCCAGTCCACCTCCCAGCGCATTGGCCGTACCGTTGATTCCCGATGCAAGCCCCTGCTGCGGCTCTGGTACAGATTGCACTGCCAGGATAGTTACACAGGGAAATGTAATAGCCATACCAAATGAATTAATACAGCCTGCTGCACAGAGAATAAACAAAAAGGAATAATCTGTAAAATAACTGGCCATAAAAAACAGGATACCTGCTCCCATAAACGCATTACCAAGCATGCCTGTTTTTATTACGCCCAGTGTTCTGAAAAGATGCGGCAGTATAAATTTTGAAACAATGCCGGATAAAATACTGAAAGGAAATAACAACAGTCCGGCTTGTGAGGAAGTAAAATGAAGATCCTGCTGCAGGTATAAAGTAAGCATAAAAATATAACTCAGGAAGATGCTGCCAAGCATGATTGCACCAATGTTGCCGGTGATCACGCCATGCAGCCGGAACAGCCTGAAGTTCACTAACGGCAACGGATGTACGCGTTCCCTGCGTATGAAGAGTATACCAGTTGCAAGAAACAACAGCAGCCACAAACTATATTGCACATAGTGATGGGCAATATTACCAAGATCGTGAATGAGCCATGCTGCCAGCATCATCAGGCCGGTGATCAGTATAGCGCTTAACAGGTTATGCTCCGGTTTTATCACCGGCTTTTCGTCTGCCGGAATGTAGATCATGGCCAATATAATAGCTGATCCTATTACCGGTACGTTAATAAAAAACACCCATTGCCAGCCAAGATAATTACTGATTAAGCCGCCGGTAGCAAGTCCGGTGGCAAACCCGATACCCGCTGTGGCGCCAAAGATCCCGAAAGCGCGATTCCTTTCAACGGGTTCAGTAAAGGTGTTGGTAATAACAGCCATTGCTGCGGGGATGGCCAGCGCCACACCTGCGCCTTGCAAAGCCCTGCATATCAACAACCACATGAAGTTCATGGAAAATCCCGCCGCCAGTGATGCCAGCACAAAACAGCAGGCGCCTGTCACAAATACTTTTTTCTTCCCCATGGTATCTGCCAACCGGCCGCCAAGCAATACAAGTCCTCCGTAAAATAACACATACACAGTTTGTACCCACTGAATGGCGTTTACATCAAAATGAAAAAATGACTCCATTTGAGGAATAGCCATGTTAAGCACCGATACATCCAATGCTTCAAAGAAAATAGCCATACAGGCCACCGTTAATATAATTTGTTTCTTTTTCACTGGGCAAACCTAGTAAAACATCTCTAAAGACATTTAATCTTCAAAAATTTAGAATAAACTGCTAAAATCAATCAATAAATTAGATATTTGTTCTAAATAAAAATACCCATGGCCGGTAAAAAAGAAAATAATACGGAGCTGCAATTAAACCTGGACGAGAAAGATCTTGGTATCCTGAAATTATTACAACAGGATGCTAAAATGACTATCAGGGATATTGCGCGTGAGTTAAATCTAAGTACCACTCCTGTATATGAACGTATCCGGAAAATGGAGCAGGCAGGCGTTATCAAGCAATACGCCGCTATAGTAGATCCCAGGAAAATTAATAAGAGCCTCACGGTGCTATGCTATATCACACTGAAGGAACACAATAAAAAATGCGGGAAGAAATTTATCCAGGAAATACTCAGTTTTACAGAAGTAACCGAATGCCTGAATATCTCCGGTGAGTTTGACTTTATGATAAAAGTACAGGTAAAAGATATGGATGAATACCGGGAGTTCTATGTGAATAAACTTGGTGAGTTAGATAATCTGAGCCATACACAAAGTATATTTGTTATTTCAGTGATTAAAGCTACACACCAGGTAGTTTTTTAACGCTAAAAACCGCCGTACCGCTATGGCGCCACAGGATTCATAAGATCAAACCCTGCGTGAAAATCCAGAACACCCGCAGCAGATTCCCCGGGATCAAAAACAACTACCATAGAACAAACCGGTTTCCTTTTCAGGGAATTAGCCGTTTCAAAAGCAATTCCCAGTTTCTTGTCTTCGTATACCACAATCTTTCTTGCCTTATTAGCAGATTCATAAGCCTGCGCTTTTTGTACATCAGGATATGCTTTCCTGATAGCGGCAATAGTACTTCCCGGCCCCACCCCTCTGGCGGTTCTGAACTTTGGTGAATTTACCCGGATCTGTTTTACATATTGTGTATCCTGGGTGCGCATGGCAGTAAATACTGCCAGCATATGCGAAGAATCAATACTGTTATCTTTTTTACGGCTGTACCAGATCCGCCAGGCCTTCATCATAGCGGCATCGCCGCCGTCCGGTTTTCCCAATACAGAAAGGCTCTGGGCCGGGGCTTCAAGTTTTATCTGCCCGATAGATTTTCCCGGCGTGATAAGCCAGGCGGTTTGCTGGGCGGTTACCGCTGTAGTAGCGGATAGAAGCGAAAAGAAAATAATGAGAAGACGCATAGCATCAGGTTTTGGAAATGGTTTCAAAAATACTGCCATTAATAGTAACGTTTGGGGTGAGGAAAGGTTAAAACCAAATTCCCTTACCTTTACCCCATGCTAGTCAAATTTCCCACAAACCAGGAGGGACAACAGATCCTGAAAGCAGGCAACTTCCATTTTGCCCAGCTGAAGCAAAGAAATAAAGCCGACAAGCGCACCATATTCCTGACAGAAAATGTAATGATATTTGTATTAACAGGACATAAGCTGTTACATTTCGATCAGCATACCGTGAAAGTAGAAGCCGGTTCTATGTTGTTAATGAAACGCGGATTCTATGTGATGTCAGATTTTGTGGAAGATGGATTACAGTTTCAAAGTTTGCTGTTATATTTTTCAGATGAACAACTGCGCAGGTTCCTGCATAAATACAATTACACTACGCCGGTAAAAGCTACTACCACCAACCATCTCACGGTTCCCGTTACTCCGTTGCTGGAAGCCTTCAGGGAACAATATACCGCCTACTTCAGGCAGGAGCCATCCACCCTTGCTGCTTTGCTGTCTGTGAAATTATACGAGGCATTCCTGTTATTGCTGGGCACACCGCAGCATACTTCTGTACTTGCCTTTATGCAACAGATTGTATATGCGCAACCACAGGATATTACCTTTATCGTAAAACAACACCTTTTCCTGCCGGTTACCCTGGAGGAGATGGCAAGATTATCCGGCCGCAGCCTGGCTTCTTTTAAACGTGATTTCCAACAGCAGTATCAAACATCTCCCCGCCGGTGGATCAACGAACAACGGCTGTCTTACGCACACACATTGCTGGAATCCACTACACAACAGGTAGCTGAAATAGCTACCACATGCGGTTTTGAAAGCACATCGCATTTTATCCGCATCTTTAAACAGCGCTACGGCGTTACTCCCAATCATGTCAGAGCCAAAAAAGCGATCATCTGAGCTTTTCGCGTTACCCGCTGTTAATATTCCGCGATAATTTTGTGTGCATAAAAAAAGAAGAAGATGCAAACATTATCCGAAAAGAATAAGGCAGTGGTAAAACGCTTCAATGAAGAGTTCCTCGTGAAAGGCAACCTGCAGGCTTTTGAAGAAATAGTAGCCACGGATTTTATTAATCACACAGGGCCTGAAGGCAGCAAAGACCGCAACGCCACCCGCGATTTTATCTTAAAATTATTACATCCTGCTATGCCGGATCTTCAGCTTGAAATTTTTGATATGATAGCGGAAGATGATAAAGTAGTAACCCATAAGGCATTTACAGGCACCTTCACCGGGCCTTTTATGGGCCAGGCGCCAACCGGCCGGAAAGCAACCCTGCGCATTATTGATATCATCCAGTTGAAGGATGAACAATACATTGCCCACTGGTCTATCCGCGAAATGATCACTGCATAGTTATCTGGTGAAATATGCTTATTTTAAGCGTATGAACCGCAAACACTTTTTGTCTGCCCTTATTACCACCGGCGCAGGGTTACCGGCGCTGCAAACGCTTGCCGGCATTGGATCACCCGTTCCTTCAGGTAAGAAGGAACCGCTTGTTCCTCCTTACCTCAAACCCGGCGATATCATTGGCATTACCTGCCCGGCGGGATACATTAACAGGGACGAGATACAACCTGCCATCCGGGTTATGGAAAGCTGGGGTTTTAATATCCGTATAGGCAAAACCGTTGGCGACCGCGACTACAGCTTTGGTGGCACCGATGCCAAAAGGCTCGCCGATCTGCAGGCCATGCTGAACGATGATGATGTGAAAGCCATTATGTGCGGCCGGGGCGGTTATGGCACCGCGCGGATCATTGACAAGCTCGATTTCTCCCGCTTTCAGCGGAAACCTAAATGGGTGATTGGTTTTAGCGATGCTACGGTATTGCATTGCCATATTGGCCGGCACTTCGGCATAGCCTCGCTGCATTCAAAAATGTGTAACAGCTTCCCCGATGATTTCGGGAAATCAGAACCTGTTATCCAGGATACTATCATGTCCATTTACCAGGCGCTCACCGGTAAAAGAATGCAGTACAGTACGCTACCGGATACCCGCAACAGGAAAGGGAAAGCACGGGGCGTGATCACCGGTGGCAACCTCTCCATTATCCAGAGCATGTCGGGCACCGACTCAGAAATTGATACAAACGGGAAGATCCTGTTCCTGGAAGAAGTAGGGGAATATCCGTATAGCCTTGACCGTATGTTGGGCACCCTCCAGCGCTCGCATAAGCTCGATAACCTCGCTGGGCTTATCATTGGCGGGTTTAACCGTATTAAACCGGATGACCCCGGTGAAGAATTTGGCAGAACGGTATACGATATGGTGCTGGAAAAAGTAAAGGATTTCAGTTACCCCGTGTGTTTCAATTTCCCCGTAGGACATCAGAAAAATAACTATGCGCTTAAATGCGGTATGATGCATACCCTTTATGTGGGCGACGATACCGTTACACTAAAAGAATAATTACTTCACGAGGAAAGTGATAATAAACAACACTGCCAGTACATACATAACAGGGCTGATGCTTTTATATTGCCCGGTTAATACTTTCAGTAATACATAAGACAACATGCCAAACACAATCCCTTCTGCAATGCTGTAACTGTAAGGCATCATCACAATAGCTAAAAATGCAGGAATCGCTTCTGTTACATCATTGAAATTTATTTTGGTCACTGCTCCCATCATCAGCATACCTACAATGATCAGGGCCGGTGCTGTAGCCGCCTGCGGGATCATGGCAAACACCGGTGCAAAGAACAGCGAAAGCAGGAACATAATGGCTACAGTAAACGAGGTTAAACCGGTTTTACCGCCTGCGGCAATACCACTGGCGCTTTCCACGTAAGCCGTTACCACGCTGGTACCTAACAAGCCTGCGGCAGTGGTGCCTACGGCATCTGCCATCAGCGCCTGTTTGGCGCGGGGCAGGCGGCCGTTCTCATCCAGCAGCCCGGCCTTATTGCATAGTCCTATCAAAGTGCCTACAGTATCAAAAAGGTTTACCATCAGCAGGGTAAACAGGATCATAACCATATCCAGGGTAAATATCTTATCGAACTGCAGTTTGAAAGCTACCGGCGCCAACGAAGGCGGCAGGCTTACCAGGTGGCCGTTTGCCGGGAAATGCGTGATCCCCAGCGGGATCCCCACCACCGTGGCGGCCAGTATGCCGATCAGCAATGCGGCGTTCACATTACGGTACATCAGCACGGCGCTCACAATCAGCCCTATCAATGCAATCAGGGGGCCTATGCTGGTAATGTTCCCCATTTTCAGGATCACCCCATCCAGTTTTCCATCTCCCACATGATGCATGCCCGTTTCAATAATACCCGCATTGGCCATCCCTATCAATGCGATCAATAAGCCGATACCTACTGAAATGGCATGTTTCAGGTTTTCCGGTATGCTGTTGATGATCGCCTCCCGGATCCGGAACATCGACAAAAAAATAAAAATAATCCCCTCCAGGAATACGGCGGTCAGCGCAAACTGCCAGCTGTAACCCATAGAAGACACAATGGTATACGCAAAAAAAGCATTCAGTCCCATTCCCGGCGCCACGCCTATAGGTAACCTGGCATACAACGCCATTACCAGCGTACCAATGGCTGCCGCCAGCGCTGTAGCCGTGATCAGCGCATTAAAATCCATTCCTGTGCGCGACAGGATACTGGGATTAACGGCCAGTATATACGCCATAGTGGAAAAGGTAGTAAGCCCTGCCAGTATTTCTTTTTTAACAGTTGTCTTGTGTTCGGTGAGATGGAAAAATTTTGCGAGCATAACGCAAAAATAAGCGTTTCACGATTTATCATTTTATCCTAATTTCATCCCCATGCAACAACGTTCGGGTGGATGGAAAGTGATCAATAACTGGCTGGGCGAAAAAGACCTGAAGCCCTTCAAATTCCAGGAGGATGCCTGGAAAGCTTATCTGCAGGGCAAATCGGGGATTGTAAATGCCCCTACCGGTTTCGGGAAAACCTTCTCCCTGTTCCTGGGAGCCGTTATCGCATGGATCGATGCACACCCTAAAGACTATACCCGTAAAACAAAAAACGGGTTACAACTTTTGTGGATAACACCTTTGCGCGCCCTCGCCAAAGATCTGGGCAGGGCCATGGAAAGCGCCCTGCAGGAACTCAACGTTCCCTGGCAGGTAGGTATCCGCAGTGGCGACACCCCTGTTTCTACCCGCGCTGCGCAAAAAAAGCAGATGCCTGAAGTGCTGATCATCACACCGGAAAGCCTGCACCTGCTGCTGGCCCAGAAAGAATATCCAAGCGTATTTAAACACCTGCACACCGTTGTAGTGGATGAATGGCACGAGCTCATAGGCAGCAAGCGCGGCGTAATGGTGGAACTCGGCCTCAGCCGCCTGAGAGGGCTGCGTGAAAACCAGTTGAAAGTATGGGGTATCTCCGCTACGATCGGCAACCTCGACGAAGCGCTGGAAGTGTTACTGGGCCCGTATCACAGCGATGGACTTATTATCCGGGCCAAACTGAAAAAGAATATTGCCCTGAAAAGCGTGATCCCCCACGAAATAGAAAACTATCCCTGGGCCGGACACCTGGGAATCAAAATGCTGCCACAGGCACTTCCCATTATCAACGATAGTCAGACTACACTGATATTCACCAATACCCGGTCCCAATCAGAACTGTGGTACCAGGCCCTGCTACGGGAAGATCCCATGCTGGCAGGCGCACTGGCGCTGCATCACGGCTCTATAGATATGGAGCTGCGTATATGGGTGGAAGAAGCATTGCATAACGGCATTCTGAAAGCGGTGGTATGTACCGCCAGCCTGGATCTGGGCGTGGATTTCCGGCCGGTAGACAGTGTGATACAGGTGGGCAGTCCCAAAGGAGTGGCCCGGTTCCTGCAGAGGGCCGGCCGTAGCGGGCATCAGCCGGGCGCTATCAGTAAAATTTTCTTCCTGCCTACACATGCTCTGGAACTGGTAGAGGCAGCTGCACTCAAAGCTGCTATGGAACAGGACCTTATTGAAAGCAGGATGCCGGTGTTACTCGCTTATGATGTTTTACTCCAGTACCTGATGACGCTGGCGGTATCCGACGGTTTTCATGCAAGCGACATCTGGGAAGAAGTACGACATACCTTTTGTTATCAGCATATTACGGAAGATGACTGGCAGTGGCTCCTTGCCTTTCTCACCACCGGCGGCGATGCTTTAGGCAGCTATGATGAATTTAAAAAAGTAGAACGGGAAGGCAACTTCTACATCTGCCGCAGCCGCATGATGGCCATGCGCCACCGCTTACACATCGGTACTATTGTAAGCGACGCCATGCTGAAAGTGAAGTTCATGAGCGGCGGCTATATTGGCGTGATAGAAGAAAGCTTTATTTCCCGGTTATCGCCCGGCGACTCCTTTACACTGGCGGGCCGCAATCTTGAGTTTGTGCTCATCAAGGATATGACGGTACTGGTGCGCAAATCCAATTCAAAAAGATCTATTGTACCCAGCTACCAGGGTGGCCGTATTCCGCTGTCGTCTAACCTTGGACGCATGCTCCGGGAAAAATTCAATGAAGCCCTTTCAAGGAATACAAAGGATCCTGAGCTGATCGCCCTGCAACCGCTGTTCAATTTACAGGAAGAATTATCGCATATTCCAAAAGCCGGTGAGCTGCTGATTGAACAGATCACTACAAAAGACGGCTATCATCTTTTCGTATATCCCTTTGAAGGCAGACTGGTACATGAAGTGATGGCCGCACTGCTGGCCTACCGGATCAGCCGTATCCAGCCCATTACCTTTTCCATTGCTATGAACGACTATGGCTTTGAATTGTTATCCGACCAGCCTATCCCGTTAACCGTCGAAAATGCCAAACAGCTTTTTTCTACCGAAAACCTGCTGACAGAACTACAAACCAGTGTAAACGCCACCGAAATGGCACGCCGCAAGTTCCGCGATATCGCAGTGATAGCCGGTTTGATATTCCAGGGTTATCCCGGCAAACACAAGGCCAACCGTCACCTGCAA